>CAZZMQ010000005.1:35978-38594 GCA_964655365.1 uncultured Dehalococcoidia bacterium
GCCCGGATCTGTGCTGCGTTGACAATGTTGCCATTGTGGGCAAGCGCCAAACGCCCCCCGGGCCCCTGCATCAGGAGGGGCTGGGCGTTGCGGTAGCGACTGGAACCGGTTGTTGAGTAGCGTGTGTGGCCGATAGCGGCGACGCCCTGTAGTGGCTCTAAAGCCTCTTCATCGAAGACCTGGGAGACCAGTCCCATACCGGTACGCAGCTTGAGGATGCCTCCATCGGAGGCGCAAATGCCGGCGCTTTCTTGCCCACGATGTTGAAGCGCAAAAAGCCCATAGAACGTGAGACGAGCCACGTCCAAATGTGGGGCATAGATCCCGAAGACTCCGCAGGCTTCCCGGATTTGGTCGCCCACAAATCCTCCCTGAAGAGGGTACCCGGCACGTCACTAGCGTCCGGGTTGCAGGAACGCGCGGAGTGTATCACGCCCCGGCCCTTTATCCTCCCGGAGTCTGCGCAAGCGTTCAATCTAGCTCAGTGCCCAGCCTCGGCCGCGAGCTCCCCAGCCCGCCAGCGGCTGTGCTCCACCATCAGACACCGATCCTGCACCGTTAGCAAGCCTCGCTCAGTGGCGCGAGCAAGCCCTACCTCGTTCGTGATGCCCAGTTGCAGCCAAATCGCTGCGACACCGCGCTCAATCGCCGCATCGATCACCGCATCGGTCTGCTCCGAACGACGGAAAACGTTCACCAGGTCGATCTCAATCGAATCCGGCACCGCAGCCAGCGAGGGATAGACCGTCTCGCCCAAGATCTCACCCTGCTCGCGCGGATTGATCACCACTATGCGATAACCGTGTTGCTGCAAGTATGCAGCAACACGCCAACTATCCCTCCCAGGATTGGGCGACAGGCCGATCACAGCAATTGTGCCGCTAGAAGCTAGGATTCCGTCTTCGACAGCGTCGGGGGGGCAATCCATCAGTGCTCATCTCACTACCAGATCGGGCCGCGAATCTCGGCGCCGGAAAGTGCCGCCAGCGCCTCGGCCACATCCATCACGATATCCAGTCCTTCTTCCTCACGCGTACGCGGCACATTATAACTTCCCAGTAGCAGCCGTTTTCCGCTCTTCTTCACCAGCATGATCTGCCACTGAGCGATCTCAAGGGCGGGCTCATCGGCAACGGCGTGGCGCTGCGCCCGAGCGACATCCTCCACGACCAGTTCACGAATCTTCCAGAATGGCACCAACTCGTTGGTGCCCACGCCAAGTCCGAGGAAACGCTGCTTGAAGGAAACGTTTTGGCCATCGCGATCGACCACGACGTTGGCTCCGAATACTGCGTAGACGAAGGACAACCCCGACAGGGGCAGCACAATTACTGCTATCAGCAGCATCACCGGTAGTAGAAAGAACGGCAATGACTCGGTCCAGGTCAGAATCGCCACGAGCAAGAGCACGGTCACCACGAAGCCAGTCGCGGGAGCAACGATCGCCGAGCGCGGAGGGCCCACCTCGATCCGGCTGGGCTGGATCTGAACGACCGCACGATGCAGCAAAACTCGCCGTGGCTCCAACGGATCGTCCCGTTGAGGTGCCTCGGCAGCTGATGCCGCATGAACCCGTGCCGTAGCCAAACCCTCGTCTTGCGCCGGAGGAACATCGTCAGCGTGGGTCTCAGAGGTCATCATCGCTAGCAAGTATATCGAAGCTGCCACCGTAGACGTGGAAATCGATCCGGCAGTGGACTGGCCGATCCGGCGACTCGTATGCTCGCTACATGGATCGTACCCGGCTGACCGGCACGCTTTTGATGGCCGCCACATCCCTCCAGTTGCTGCTCTTCGTGGGTGGCGCGCTGCGCCGTTCCTACACTGCGCTGGCCCTGCCAGTCGCTGGTCTCGTCGCAATCCTGTCGCTACTCGGCTTTTGGGTCGGATGGACCCTGGCAACGATGGAAGACGACCTCACCGGCCTGGAGTTCGAGGCCGAACCTCTCGATGAACCCTAACGAGAACGGTTAACCCTTCACCACCCCACTCACCCACTCCAGGCCGTCCAGACGCTGCATGCCCGCCTGCCCCACGTGCGCCGCCATGGCCGCGACTGAATGCTCCCAACCGGGCGGCACAAGATCAGCATCGATTTCGGCAAGCGGAACTAGCACAAATGCACGCCCCATCATGCCAGCGTGCGGCACGGTTAACAGATCTGAAGCTATTCGCGCCCGACCGTGCACCAAAAGATCGACGTCGATAGGACGCGGACCCCAGCGGATTCCACTGCGCCGTCCCAATGATTGCTCTATCACCTTCGCCCTCCACAGCAATGCCCGTGGATCGAGTCCCGTCTCTAGCTTGACCACGGCGTTATAGAAGGACGGCTGCTCTTCCATCCCGGGAGCCACTAGGGGCAGGCTCTCAAAGAGCGAGGAAACGGACACAATCGTCGAGTCCCGCGCCAGAAGCCGGAGACTAGTGCGCATATTCTCGCGACGGTTGCCAAGGTTGGAGCCAAGCCCGAGATATACCTCAGTCATCGCGCACATCGCCCATGATGGCCGAAGAATCCCACCCGGCCCCACCACGCATGATGGCATCCGTCATCCGTGCCACACGGCTCATCTCCCGCACGTCATGCACACGCACGATATCGGCTCCGTTCGC
>CAZZMQ010000005.1:38604-45435 GCA_964655365.1 uncultured Dehalococcoidia bacterium
GCCAAAGCCACCGTCGCCGCCGTACCTTCCAGACGCTGCTCAACGGGCAAATCCAGCACCCGACCGATGCTGCTCTTGCGCGACGTACCGATCAGGATCGGCCGGCCAAGCCGGCGCAGCTCACCCAGCCGTCGCAACAGCTCCAAATTCTGGTCAACACGCCAGCCAAAGCCAAAACCGGGATCGACGAGAATTCGCCGTCCTGGGATTCCCGCCGCGGTCGCGACCGCGATGCCCGATTCTAATCCGGCACAAACATCGCCGATTACATCGACTCTCGGCTCTCGCGAGACCCAGTTGCGTTGATTGTGCATGACGACGACCGAAGCATCATGTTCTGCGATCACAGTTGCTAACGCAGGATCGCCGCGCAATCCGCTGACATCGTTTATAAGCGTCGCGCCGGCCTCAAGCGCCGCCCGAGCCACCACCGTCTTTGTCGTATCGACGCTAATGGGCAGATCAGTTTTCGATAGCAGCCGCACCACGGCAGGGATGATCCGCGCCAACTCGACATCCGCCGAGACTGGCTCGAATCCGGGCCGTGTCGACTCACCCCCGACATCCAGCAGGTCAGCTCCGGCTTCCGCCATCCCCATCCCTAGTCGCACCGCTGCATCGATCCCCGCATCGCCACTGCCCGTGATCAGACCATCTCCAGAGAAGGATTCGGTCGTCAGATTGATGATGCCCATCACATAAGTGCGGGTGCCCCAATCAAAATCGCGGCCACGAAGTATCAGGCGCGGCGAAGCTCTCATCGGAAGCGCCTCTACGAGATCATCGTCTCACTGACGACCGGCTTGCGGTCCTCGCCGCTCGTAGTGAGTTGCACCATGCTGCTGCCCAAGGGCAAATCGCCAGTCACCAACTCCAGCTCCGAAGCCGAGCCATCGCTCATCTGCCATATCCGCACCGAGGGTGGCTCCTCCACCAGCGACACCAACAGCCAGTAGGGCCAATCCTCCGGCCCCTCTAGCATGCGCGAAAAGTTGGCGTCGGTCGGCGATGGTCGCGCCTCGCTCATCGTATGCGAATGATAGACAACCAGAACTTCGCCACCTTCCTCCTCGATCGTACGGTAGAGGTAATGGAGCTCACCTGGCGGAATCGAAAAGCGGTACGGGCTCGCCTCGGCGTTCGTAGCCCGGAACAGCTTCAGGCGACCATCGGTATAGGTCGCGACCACACCACAGCACTCGTTGGGCTGGTCCTCGCGGCTGTGAGCCACCATTTGATCGATGAATTCCCGCGGCAACGCCACCGACTCCGCCATCGACCTGCCTTCCCTTTTCCTAGGCTCGGGTTAACCAAGATTACCGGCGGCCGTGCTGTCGCACGGCAGTCGCGCAACCGATGCCCCGAAAACCTCTCAGCCGCAATACTTACGCCTAGTCAGCGTTCGGCTGCGCGGTCATGCGCAAGTAGGGCCGGTGGGTTGTGAACCCCCCCGGGAACAGTTCCTTAGCTTCGTCGTCGCTGACCGTGGGCAGAATCACCACATCATCTCCCTGCTTCCAGTCGGCCGGCGTTGCGACCTTCTGGTACGTCGTCAGTTGCAATGAATCGATCACGCGTAGGATCTCGTCAAAGTTTCGGCCCGCCGAAGGCGGGTACGTCAGGGTCAGACGCAACACTTTCTTGGGGTCGATTACGAAGACCGAGCGCACCGGCGTCTTATCGTCGGAGTTCGGATGGATCATGTCATAGGCCTCGGCCACGGCACGATCGTTATCGGCGATGATTGGAAAGTTCACCGTCGTGTTTTAGGTATCGTTGAAATCGATGATCCAGTCGCCGGGCGACTGGATCGGATCGACGCTGAGACCCACCACCTTCACATTGCGCTTCTCAAATTCCGGCCTGAGCCGAGCAACCGCGCCCAACTCCGTCGTGCATACCGGTGTGAAATCCGCCGGGTGGGAGAACAGCACACCCCACCCATCGCCGAGAAACTCATGAAACTTAATTGTGCCCTCCGTCGTCACCGCCTCGAAAACCGGAACTTTGTCACCTAGTCGCAATGCCATTCTCACCCTCCTTCGAAGAACCCTTTTGCCGCATAACCAAACACACGGGCCAAGGCGCCAAAGATAGCGAATTCAGGCTTCGCGCGAGAACTACCACCAGACTTTGCCCTCGATCTCCTCGTCACCCTCAATATCTTCGTAATCGCGACCCCAGAGACCCGTCGAAAGATACTTCCAGCCAGCATCCGCCAACAGCACCACGATGTGCCCCTCGTCGATCCGCTCCGCCACACGCTGACCAGTGCGCACAGCCGCACCCGCCGATATACCCGCGAAAATCCCTTCGTCCTCCAGTAGTCTTTTGGTTACTGCAAACGACGTTCGACTGTCTATCACAATGCGCCCGTCCAGGACCGATTCATCGAGCCCCGGCGGGATGTAGCCCTCATCCAGGCTCCGCAGTCCTTGCACCAGATCACCGGGATGTGGTGCGGCCGCCACGATTTTGACCTGTGGGCGGTGCTCGTTTAGATAGTGACCCACGCCCGTCAGTGTGCCACCAGTGCCCAAGCCCGCAACGAAATGTGTGATCTCAGGACAGTCCCGCAAGATCTCCGGTCCAGTCGTTGCATAGTGCGCGTCCGGGTTCTGTGCGTTCTCATACTGCATCGGCATAAACAGCGAAGGATCGTTTGCACCGATGTCTTTTGCCAGTGCAACGGCACCGTTGCTGCCCAGCTCGCCCGGTGAGAGTGTCAACTTCGCGCCGAAATAGTCCAGCAAATCGCGTCGCTCCGCGCTCACGCTTTCTGGCATCACGCAGTGCACGGGGTGACCGTAAAGACGCGCCACAAGCGCGATCGCCAGCCCAGTGTTTCCGGAAGTCGGCTCCAAGATGGTCTGCCCGGGCGCGAGAGAGCCATCCGAGCGGGCAGAATCGATCATCGCCTTGGCGATGCGATCCTTGACCGAGCCACTGGGATTCTGGCCTTCGAGCTTAGCCCAGATCGCTACGCTCTCTTTGGGCGACATCTCGTTGAGCCGCACCAACGGCGTGTTGCCGATCAAATCTAATACCGAGCTCGCCCGCGTCCTCGGACCGGGAGCGTCCACGCTCAGCCCACCAGCCGTTGCAACGGCTCGGGCTCCGCATCGCCCTGGAAGCCGATCACCCCGGGGGTGTTGCACACCACGTGCCACGTCTTCTCATCGTAGCGAAGCTCCACTACGAGACTGCCTTCGTGCGGCACACCAAACCTGCCGGCAGCCGCGTCGCTGCCCAGCAGTGCACGCCCTATCCAGTCAGCCACGTGCATCTTTTCCGCCCGCCGCAGCAGATTGCGCCTGGCTAGGACCTCTTCTCCGGGGTCGGTGTGGAGTAAAACCCAACGAATATCGTCCCTCATGGTGAATCAGCAGCCACCAGCCAGCGCGGGCAAGATCGCGAGAACGTCGCCGTCGTTCAATTCCGTCTCCAGTTTGTCCATGAACCGGATGTCTTCGTCGTTGAGAAAGATATTGACGAAGCGCCGCAGTTCGCCGTCTTCCATCAGTTGGTGACCAATTCCGGGATGATCGCGCTCAATCGAGCTGAGCAGCGCACCCACGTTGGGGCTGTCGTACTGCAGCAGCTTTTCACCGTCGGTAAACTTAAGCAGCATCGATGGGATGCGTACTTCAATTGCCACGTCGGACCGTCTCCCCTCTTGGCTGATCGCAATGGCGCCAGCTGTCAGTCGCTAGTTGCTCGTCGCGAGGGGCCCCTCGTGGAAGGGCGACCCGCAAAACTCCTCATAGTCGATCAGTTCGGTCACGGTCGGGGCCTCCCCACAGAGCGGGCAGGCCGTGTCACGTTGGATTTTGACTGTGCGAAACTCCATTGCCAAGGCGTCGTAGAGCAGCAACCGATTCTTCAGCGGTTCTCCTAACTCCAGTAGCACCTTGATCACCTCAGTCGCCTGAATCGCGCCCACGGTGCCCGGCAACACACCAAGCACCCCGGCCTCTGCGCAACTCGGCACCATGCCAGGCGGTGGAGGGCTAGGGTAGAGGCAGCGGTAGCACCCGTCACCAGGGAAGAACGTGGTTATCTGGCCTTCGAAGAGGAAGATGCTGCCGTCAACCAATTGCTTGTCCAACAGGTAGCTGGCGTCGTTGACCAAATAGCGCGTCGCGAAATTGTCAGCCCCGTTGACGATCACATCATATTGACCGATAACCTCCATCGCGTTCTCTGAAGTCAGTGGCTCATCGTGCTTGACCACGTTGATGTTGGGATTGATATCGGCGATGCGGTCCCCCGCGGAATCGACCTTCGGCCGCCCAATGTCGGATGTGCTATGAATGATCTGGCGCTGCAAGTTACTGGCGTCGACGACGTCAAAATCGACGATACCAAGCGTACCTACACCTGCCGCGGCGAGGTAAACAAGCACCGGGGAGCCCAAACCACCGGCTCCGACAACGAGTACCTTGCCACCCTTAAGCTTCCGCTGCCCCATTGGCCCAACCTGGTCCATGATGATGGGGCGGCTGTAGCGCTCGACCTCTTCCGGAGAGAGCGCTTCTCCGCCCGCGATGGCGGGAATGACAGAGACCTCGTCGCCATCACTAACGATGGTCTCGGCTCCATCCAGCGAGCGGATCTCGTGATTGTTCACATAGATGTTGACGTGATCCAGGATTTCTCGGTCCTCAGTGAAGACCATCTCGCCGAAGCCGGGGAACCGCTGTTCCAAATCAGTCAGCACCCCGCCAACGTCGGACCCGTCAGCATCAACAAACGTACGGTTACCGGTAAGGCGCCGGAACGGCGTTGGAATGTACACTTTCACGCTCATCTTCTCCTCCAGCGAGCTGCGCCGCTCGCAACTTGTTCAGCTACCGGCGTTTGCGCGCGCGCGCGCCGGCGAGGTTCACGCTCAGATAGCGCTCCCCGGTATCTGCTATAACGGTCACGACGCGCTTTCCCGCGCCCAGTTGCTCGGCCACCTGTACAGCCGCAACCACGTTCGCACCGGACGAGATTCCAGCCAAGATTCCCTCCTCGCGCGTCAAGCGATCCGTCATCTCATAAGCCTCCTCGTCCTTGACACCGATCACCTCGTCATAGATCTCACGATTCAGCACACTCGGCACAAATGATGCGCCGATTCCCTGAATCCCGCTTAATCCGAACCGGCCCCCACGCAAGATGGGCGACCGTTCGGGCTCAACAGCGACGTTCGTAAGCTCCGGGTTCCTCTGACGAAGTACCTCACCCACCCCTGTCAGGGTTCCGCCCGTCCCCACACCAGCCACAAACGCATCAATCCGGCCCTCCGTCGCCGCCCAAATCTCCTCCGCTGTGGTCTGGCGGTGCGTTTCCGGGTTGGACGGGTTCTGGAACTGCTGCGGCATGAAAAACCCTTCCTGCAAAGCTATCTCCTCCGCCGCGTAGACTGCACCGCTCATACCCTCTATCGCGGGCGTCAGGATCAACTCGGCACCAAAGCGCTCCACCAACCGCTGCCGCTCCACGCTCATGTCTTCCGGCATCGTTAAGACAATGCGATAGCCTTTTACCGCGGCCACCATCGCCAAACCCACCCCCGTGTTGCCGCTCGTCGGTTCCACAATTGTATCGCCTGGTCTCAATGTGCCCGCGGCTTCCGCAGCCTCGATCATCGAAACTGCGATGCGGTCCTTGACGGATCCGCCGGGGTTGCGGGACTCCAGCTTGCCTAACACCTCACTCGCCCCGGCCGGCACGACACGACCCAGTCGCATCAGTGGTGTAGACACGATTATATCTAGCACCGACTCGACGATGGCGGGGCAAGGGGAGACGCTCATCGCTTCAATCGTTTCCGATAAGTTCTTTTCTCGGCCACTCAGATGGAGTAGCGACCGCTGGCTGCACCCAAGTCGGCTAAATCAGCCACGGTGCGATCTGCCAGCACATTCCGGATCGCACTCTGGACCTCTTTCCACATAGCAATTTGGGCAGCGGACCCGGAACAGGCCGGATTCGCATTCTCCAAGGAGGCGCCCGGTGTGATCGGGCCATCGATCGCTTCAACCACGTGGTCCAAACGGATCTCACTGGCCGGCTGGGCCAAGGTATGGCCACCCTGGGCACCACGCACCGAGCGCACGAACCCTGCCAAGCGCAGGGATCCCAGCACCTGGCCAATCAACGACTCCGGGATCCCTTGGCGACCGGCGATCATCCCACTCGGGATCGGTCCGCGCCCCTCGTTCTGAGCCAGGTCAATCAACGCCCGAATGCCGTAGTCGCCGCGACTGGAGAGCTTCATGCCCTTCCTCATTCGTAAATCGTGATCCTAGGTCTCAACGGCGATCCGAAGTCCCGTCGTCTGCCCAGCACCGGCTAGACTACGGTAATCTGTACCGGGATGGTAGCATTTCAATCCGCCCTGCCAATACGGAAGGGCGAGCAAAGCGAACTATTTGAACCAGTGTTGTACAATATCGTCCACTTCTACCCAGTAAGCGGGCAGATTCACCCATGACCAGCCCTGTCTTCGATGTCGACCGGGCTGCTACTGAGCTCGAACAGGCGCACCCAAGCGACGTTCTCAACCAGGCATTGGATCGCTACAGTCCAGCGATCACGCTGTCGTTCAGTGGAGCCGAGGACGTCATCCTAATCGACATCGCTTCGCGCCTCGGCCAGCCTTTTCGCATCTTCACGCTCGACACCGGAAGACTCCATCCGGAGACCTACAGTTTCCTGGAGACCGTGCGCAAACACTACCGGGTTGAGATCGAAACCTTTTTCCCACAACCGGAGCCTGTCCAGCAGCTCGTGCGGGAGAAGGGACTCTACTCTTTCTACGACGACGGCCACCAAGAGTGC
>CAZZMQ010000006.1:0-6808 GCA_964655365.1 uncultured Dehalococcoidia bacterium
CATCTTCTACCCAAGCTAGAAGAGCGTTTCATGAAAAAAGCACAACGAGGTGGAGGCTTAACCAGCGAGACTGATCAGCCAAGCGGATCTGAGGACTCCGGCAGTAGGATCATGCCGGCCGCGACAGTGTTATTCGTCGCCTCGTCTATCAGGATGAAGCTACCGGTCGCACGATTGCTCTCGTAGGAATCGATGAACAGAGGCTGGTTCGTCCGCAACGCAACGCGTCCGACCTCATTCAGGACCAAAGAGTCCGCCTCTGGGTCAGGCTCCAGCGTGTTGACGTCCAACCGATCCTGAATCGCCTCTACGATCGCCCGCACTGTTCGGGTCGTGTGTTTTATCACGAGCTTCGCTCCGGCGGTAAGGGTATAGTCATGCGTCATCCAGCAAATGGTCGCTTCTAGCTCCCGCGCCTCTCGCGGGCGCCTATCTCGACCACAAATCATGTCCCCGCGCGAGACATCGATATCGTCCGCCAAGCGAAAGGTGACCGACATCGGTGGGAAAGCTTCGTCAAGTTCGCCGTCGGGACTGTCAATCGCCGCGAGCGTCGTTTCCAGCCCGGAGGGCAGCACAACGACTTCGTCGCCACGACGAAAGATGCCGCTGGATACAACACCAGCGTAGCCGCGGTAGTCGTGAATCACATACTGAACCGGTAAACGCGTGTCGACCAGATTCTGATCAGCCGCGATCTCCAGCTTCTCCAGATACTCCAGCAACGGCGGTCCCTCGTAGTACGGGATCCGCTCCGAGCGGGTGACAACGTTGTCGCCGTGCAGTGCGGACATTGGGATTGCATCGATGTTGGACAGCCGTAGCTTGGCGGCAAAATCCATGAAGTCAGCCACGACTTCGTCGAAGACCGTCTCGTCGAAGTCAACAAGGTCCATCTTGTTCACGCAGAGCACGAAGTGGGGGATGCCCAACAAAGCCGAGATGTAAGCATGCCGGCGAGTTTGCTCGACCACGCCGTTGCGCGCGTCGACCAGGATCAGCGCCAGATTTGCCGTCGAGGCACCAGTCACCATGTTGCGCGTGTACTGCACATGGCCAGGGGTATCGGCCAAAATGAATTTCCGCAGAGGTGTCGCGAAGTACCGGTAGGCAACATCGATGGTGATTCTCTGCTCGCGTTCCGCTCGCAGCCCGTCTGTCAGCAGCGCTAGGTCCACGTATTCGTCGCCGCGCTGCTTGCTGGTCAGTTCGATCGAGGCAAGTTGGTCCTCGAAGGTGACGTGCGAGTCATAGAGCAATCGCCCAATCAGAGTGCTCTTGCCGTCGTCGACGGAACCCGCGGTGGCCAGGCGCAGCAGTTCACGCTCACCCAAAGCGTGAACCTCGTCGGACAATTCGAGCAAAGGATTGACGGGGTGACGGGGAACGGGGTCGCTCACGCTGATGGGCCTCGCGGCGTCTGAAGTGGTCACCCTAGCGACCATCATACTTTCGTTCCGTATGCTCAGCTAACGACGGGCAGAGGCTAAAAGTAGCCTTCTTTTTTGCGGTCTTCCATGGCTGCTTCCGACACGCGATCGTCGGCCCGGGTCTGGCCCCGCTCGGTGATCCGCGTCGCAGCAATCTCCGCCACAACAGTGTCCAAAGTCGCGGCGGTCGACTCCACAGCCGCCGTACAACTCATGTCACCGACGGTACGAAAGCGCACGCTAGCCTGGAATGGCTCTTCGTTCGGCAGCAACTCCATGTACGGCCCGCTGGCGTAGATCATGTCATCGCGCAGAAATACTTCACGCTCGTGTGCGAAGTAGATCTGCGGTAGCTCTATCTGCTCCTCGGCGATGTACTGCCACACATCAAGCTCCGTCCAGTTGGAGATGGGGAAGACGCGCAAGTGTTCGCCTGGCCGGTGACGGCCGTTATAGAGACTCCACAGCTCCGGGCGCTGCGCCTTGGGATCCCACTGACCAAAATCGTCGCGAAAGGAAAAAATGCGCTCCTTAGCGCGAGCCTTCTCTTCGTCGCGTCGTGCCCCACCAAAGAGTGCATCGAAGCGCTGTTGTTCGATCGCGTCCAGCAACGTCACAGTCTGCAGCTGATTCCGCGAACCGCGTGGACCCGTCTGGTCAACCACTCGCCCTTGGTCGATGCTGTCCTGTACGGAAGCCACCAAAAGATCTACCTCGTAGTGCTCCACCATCCGATCGCGGTATTCGATCACCTCAGGAAAATTATGTCCAGTATCCACATGCATCGTCGGAAACGGGATCTTACCCGGCCAAAACGCCTTGCTGGCCAAATGCAGGATAATCGCGGAGTCCTTTCCGCCGGAGAAAAGAAGTACCGGCCGCTCGAACTCAGACGCAACCTCGCGAATGATATGAACTGCCTCTGACTCAAGGGCGCGTAGCAGCGGAATACGCCTGCGCTTGCCCTTATAGGGAGAATCCGCCAAAACCATGCTCACCTCAGGGCGATCGTAGAACTTCAATTAAAAATAATACTAATTCAGTCATCTTTATCAAGATTAACTCTGGCGCGCAGGTTACGCTACCCGCCTCCGAACGCGAACCCGGCGATGGGAGTTCCGGAAGCCAGCGCCGAGTGGCGGACCGCTATCCTGTCCTACCAACCGCTCCAATCACGGACCTATGAATAACGAGAAGGCCGGAGGCAGCCAATGCGCATCGGAACGATTGCGGAGATCTGGCGCTACCCCGTTAAATCGATGGGCGGCGAGTCAGTCGACGGCTCTCCCATCGGCGAATTGGGCATCTTCGGTGATCGAGCCTACGCCCTGCACGATGATGAGGCGGGTGAAATCCGCGGTGCCAAGAAGATCCCGGGCCTACTTCATTACAGCTCACGCTACCTCGGAACGCCCGCGGACGGATACGACGCGACACCTGTGGAGATCACAACGCCAGCTGGTGCCTTGATCAGAAGCAGTGATGATGATGCTTCGTCGCTCCTCAGCGCCGCCATAGGCAGGCCGGTCACGCTCTCGGAGCGACCAGATCCCAAAACAGATCTTGATCACTACAAATCCGGAACGAAGCTCTTTCCGGACGATCCAATCAAGGAAGGTCGTCTGCTGCTCGGTCTGGATGAGGACGACGAGTTCCCCGATCTATCCGGCCTGCCGACAGCTGGACTCGGCTACGCCTCGTTCCCCGGTACCTACTTCGACGCATTCCAACTACACCTGATCACCAGTGCGTCTTTCGCGGAGGCGCAGCGGCTCAATCCCACCGCCTACTTCGATGTACGTCGCTTTCGCTCCAATCTCGTCTTGCAAACAGACGAAGCACTGAGTGGGTTCGTCGAATCGGATTGGGCGGGCAAGACCCTGAGCATCGGCGACGTGCGGATCGACGTAGTAACATCGACGGTGCGCTGCGCCATGCCGATGCAATCACAGACCGGGCTAGAGTTCGACAAGGGCACGCTGCGCACCTTAATCGATCACCACGCTCAGCACTTGGGGGCGTACTGTTCCGTCGTCACGGGAGGCGAACTCTATGTCGGCGATGATGTCCGGCTCGACTGAACAGTGCGTAGTAGTTCGCCACGATGATCAGCGAACGGCGTCTAGCCAGGTTCCGCGAGGTACTGGGGAAGCGCCAATTTGGGCTCGAGGTTGTGCTCGACAACGTATTCGACGCCCACAACGCCTCCGCCATAGTGCGGACCGCTGACGGGTTCGGCGTGGGTGCCGTCGACTTGCTCTACACGCAAGAAGAATTCCCCGACGTTTCTCGAGGCGTCTCCGGCTACGCCCGCAAGTGGGCGACATTCCGACGCTACGAAAGCGTCACGGCACTGCGAGACGACCTACATACGCGCGGACTACGTCTCTTGGCAACACACGTCGATGCCGGGGCAACATCACTTCTCAACATCGATTGGACCCTGCCCGTCGCGATCGCGCTTGGTAATGAGCAGCGCGGCTGCAGTCAGGACCTGATCGAAACAGCCGATGAGCCCGTCACCATCCCCATGCTGGGGATGGCTCAATCGTTCAACGTCTCGGTAGCAGCCGCGATCCTGCTGGGCGAGGCCGCACGCCAGCGAACCGCCGCCGGATTGTATACACCATCATGGGATGCGGCCAAAGAGTCGATCCTGCAGGAATGGATCGCGCGCGAAGAAGGGCCACGGGAAAAACCGCTTTAGCGGCCGCAGTGTGAGGACAGCATGACCAAGCCCGACGTGGACGCTCTCGGCTTCGACGACGCGCTGAAGAACGCAATGTCCTTCCTGATCAATCCACCAACCCCCGACGACCCTCCACTACCGCAGCAAGAACGTGCGCTCTGGGAATCAGCCATGGCGGTGTACAACCGCGGTGCACCAGAACGCCCGGTCGAGCGTAACGTGGAACTGCGCGAGGGCGCTGGCAATGCCCTGACAGCCGATATCTACCCGCCCGACGGCGACCCTCCCCACCCATTGGTGCTCTTCATCCATGGCGGTGCCTGGGTCTCGGGATCGCCGACAACGCATCACAAGCTGACCTGCCGCTTCGCTGAAGCAGGTTACCTGACCATCAGCGTCGATTACGCCTTGGCACCAGAACACCCCTACCCAGCAGGGCTGAACGACTGCCTCTTCGCTGCGGACTGGGCACTGGCACACGCTTCGCTGTACGGCGGCGATCCAGATCGGATGGCGATCAGTGGTGACTCCGCCGGGGGCAACCTGGCGGCTGCAGTCATCGCCAAGCAATTGGAACGGGACAGGGTCACGTCGTTCGCAGCAGCTTCGCTCCTCTACGGGATATACGACTGGGCGCTGCTGGCACGCACCCCGGCCGAGTTGCCATTTTACCGTTGGCAGTCGACTCAACGAGCGCCCTCGAATTATCACGGAGACACCTCACCCAACGAGCCCGGCATCAGCCCGGCCTGCAGCCCCCATCTCGCGAGCTTCCCACCCCCCCAACTACTAGTGGGCAGCGAGGATCCACTGCTACGGCAGTCGCAGACATTCGCGGCGCACTTGCAAACAGCGGGCGCGGAAACGGACCTCCACATCTACAGCGGCATGCCGCACAGCTTCCTCCAGATTGAGGAGTACCCGGGCTGCAACGAAGCCCTGACGACCATCTGGGCCTTCCTCAAAGCCAAGCTGGCCAAGTAGCGATCAGCCGTGGAGAAGCCGTCCGGCCTCGACGATGGCGGCCGGATCGAAGGGCGGTTCCAGCAAGAGAATCAGACGGTCGATGCGCTGGGAAAGGTATATACGCTCAGGAGTAGAGGGGCGCAGGTAGGCCTCCCGCATGCCGCTGAAGGCAGATATCTCAAACGCGGCTTCGCGCGTGGTCTCGCCGTGGACACGCTGGGCTTCCGCGATCAACTCCGGCAAGGACGGGATCTGCGCGGGAACGTTAAAACCGTCACCGTGCGCGCCGGCCAGAGCGGCCATCTGCATACCAAATCCGCCCACGATAATCGGCGGAGGCCGCGGTGGTTGCAAGAACCCAGCGGCATCGCTGACTCGGTAGTAGGTTCCTTCAAACTCCCCTTCACCCGCCCACAGTGTGCGCAAGACACGAATCGCCTCGATGAGATGGGCGCGGCGTTCTGCATCGTTCGGCACCGATCGGCCGAGCGCTTGCTGCTCAGCTGCGTATGGCGTCCTGGTGCTGCCGCCGGCACCGAGCCCCAACAGCAGACGCCCTTCTGAGACTTCTTGCAGGGTCGCGGCCATGTTGGCCAATGTGCCCGGGTGCCGATTGAAGACATTGAGAACGAGCGAGCCGATAGCGACATGGTTAGTCGCCTCCGCGATGGCGCTGAGCACCGTCCAGCACTCCGGCACCGGTGTAGGCCCAGCGTTACCGCCTCCTTGCAGGTGATCCCAAGTCCAGACGCCGTCGAAGCCAGCCGCTTCGGCGGCAAGTGCGGCGCTTCTCATCTCGAAATAGGTCGCACCAAACGGGATAAGAAGCAGATCAATCTTCATCTGGGCTTCAATCTCTGGACTTGGCACCATTCTCCAAGGCCCCATCCTTGAGGTTAGAAAGCATCATTGCACCCACATTAAACACGGCGATATCGCGCGCGATGCCCATCACCATTCCGGTCCGTGCATCGCGAAAATACCGCTCGCCCAGGAGCCGCTGGACAACGGCGCTGCGACCTCCCGATGCCGTCGCTTAGACGGTAACGAAGGGCACAAAATCGTCGCTAGGAACCTTGGCCTCGAAGAAGGGGCAGGTGCTGCGGTGCCGCACTTCGTCGGAGGCGTAGCAGACCAGTAGCCGGCTGCGTTCGATTTCGATTTCGCGCTTCGCCAAGCAGACCTAGATCGTCCCGACCGCGTTGGGTGCGAGGACCTCGACGGCAAACACGGAGGAACCCGAGTGCGTCTGCGTCATCCAACCACTCATTCTATGGATCGGACCGCGGAAAACGAGCGAAGGCGGTCAGCCTTTCGCAATTCAGCTATCCGCGCGATTCTGGCGCTCTCCGGCGCCTTGCCAAGTTCCGGTACTCTCCCTCCCTTCGAAGTATCGATTATTAGATCCGGCACAGCAAAGGGGAACCACAATGAGCGTCGACTTAACAAAGGACTCTGTAGACCTCGGCATCGTCGTGAAGGACAAGGAAGCATCACTGCACTTTTATCGTGACACTCTCGGCTTCAAGTTCGTGACAGAGTCGGACATGGGTAATGGCATGCTAATGCAGCGGCTGATGTGCGGCACGAGCATGATCAAGCTCGTAACATTCGCGCAGACACCGGAACTAGCCAATCCCGGTGGCGGCATCAACGGCGCGACGGGGTACCGCTATTGGACGATCTCCGTTGCGAACCTCGAGACGATCGTTGCTGAAGCGAA
>CAZZMQ010000006.1:6818-7682 GCA_964655365.1 uncultured Dehalococcoidia bacterium
GTTAGATTATGTAGAACCTAAAAAATATATAACGCCGGCATCTCAATCGCAATGATCGAAGATCCCGATGGCAATTGGGTCGAGTTGCTACAGCGGGCAGATGGAGCAATCTAAGGACAGAACGCCCAATCGGGCCGCAACGTTTTCGTCGAGATCGACAACGAATGAACGCCTGAGAACCGAATGGCCCAGACCTCAGGTTTCGCATGTTGATCGGTGGAACGAATGGGCTCTTGGTCCAATTCCTGGGGGCTTCACGAATAGCAGTGTTGATTCGGCTTCGCTCTGGCCTAGCGAACTCGATTCGCTACGTCTGTATCATCAACGATCGTCGGGGAATCGTAGAATCTAGAACAACAGGCGGGCATAGATCGCGGACAGCGAACGCCCGCGTGTGGACCAGTGGAGGACGCGGCGCATGGAAGACGATCCGCGTACCGGCGATCCACCCCACTCCACCGAAGAGACAGTCTTCGACCTCGCGGCCCTTGAGGAGGGACAGGAGCCGCAGGATCCGACACCCTTACCACCGCCGGTCTTCCCCGCTCCACTCATGCCACTGCCACCTGAAGACGCTCCACGTGGCGGCGACTGGCCCGAGGAAAAGCCTGCTTCCCATGACGATCCCGAAAACACTACGGAAGATAAGCCCGGTCCCGGTCAGCTACAGCTACGGATCCGACCCACGCAGTCCAATAGTGACCTACCGGCGCCGGGTCTAACCAGCGAGGCAGATTCCGTCGCGCTCGGAGAAACCACGGCCCGACCTCCAACACTAACCATCCCCAGCGAACCGCCGCCTCCGTTCGAAGCCAAAGGGCTGAGCCCAACGGAGGTGCGTGACCGTGTTGAGCGCGGACTCTC
>CAZZMQ010000006.1:7692-13238 GCA_964655365.1 uncultured Dehalococcoidia bacterium
TAATTGGGACATCGTCCGTGAGAACACGCTGACATTCTTCAATCTTGTCCTGTTCACACTGATCGCGACGCTCTTCGTCCTCGCGGCGGTAGAGCAAGAGATCAGTTTCTTCCAAGACGGCATCTTCGTCGGAATCGTGGTGGCGGCAAACGTCGCGATCGGAACAGTACAAGAGATCCGCGCAACAAACATGCTGCGAAAGATAGTGGCGCTCTCCACCCCCCGCGCTCGCGTGGTGCGCGGGGGCGAAGAGGAAGAAGTGCCAGCGGAAGAAGTGGTCCAGGACGACCTGCTCCACATCGGACCGGGCGATCAGATCGTCGCGGACGGTCATATTGTGGCCGACGGATGCGAATTGGACGATGCACTGCTGACAGGAGAGTCATCGTCGGTACGCAAGGACCCCGGCGACAAGATCCTGTCGGGCTCGTTCTGCACAGCAGGAAACGCCTATTACCAAGCGGATAAGGTAGGGCCGGAGTCGTACGCGATGCGGCTTTCAACAGAGGCCCGCAAGCTGGTCAAGCGCGAGACACCGTTGCAACTCCGCTTCCGACGGATCCTGCGCCTTCTGCTGATCGCGACGGCAATCCTTGGGGCGCTGCTTCTGATCTCGTCCGGTGTCAGCAACGCCGACTTCGGCCAGACCCTCACCAACACGACGGCCACGATCACGAGCGTTGTACCCGAAGGACTTCTACTGGGCATGACCGTGGCTTTCGGAGCTGGGGCAGTGCGAGTCTCCCGCGCGGGTGCGGTTGTGCAGGAGATCAACGCCGTTGAGGCGCTCAACTACATCGACGTGGTCTGCCTCGACAAGACCGGTACGATCACCGCCAACGCGCTCAGCGTGGAGCGCATGCACTGGGCCAGAGGCCGGGAAGAAGACCGGGGCTGGCTCGGCGCCTTCGCGCACCATACGGTAGACGAAAGCCGCACAGCGGCGACTCTGGCAGACGCCGTAGCGGACGACGCCAACGCGGCCAACGTAGTTGAGCGTGTTCCGTTCAACTCCGAGCGACGCTGGAGTGCGCTCACTCTTGAACTGGGTTCCGAGCGACGTCACTTCGTATTGGGCGCACCAGAGTCGGTGTTGCAGCCGAGTAACGGTGGGGAACTCTTCGATGAAATCTACGCGAAAGCAGCCGCTCGAGGTATGCGCGGCGTAGCCTTCGCGGAAGCAAGCGTGCTGCCCGATCCCGAGCGCGGAATCGCCGAACCACTGCAGCCGGTGGCACTCGTCACGATAGGCGACGTACTGCGCGAAGAGGTGGGAATCGCCTTCGAAACGATGGCGGAGTTAGAGGTGGAACCCAAGATCATTAGCGGCGACAACCCCGACACCGTTGCAGCACTCGTGCAGCAACTCGGGATCCAGCTCAAGGGCGGTATCGTCTCTGGCCCCGAGTTGGCGAGGCTGAACGAGTCGGAGTTTTCGCTCGCCGTCGAGGAGAACAGCATCTTCGGGCGCATCGCGCCCGACCAGAAGCAGCACATTATCCAAGCGCTCAAGGCGAACAATCACTACGTCGCCATGGTGGGCGACGGCGCAAACGATGTCCGCGCGCTGCGTGAGGCCGATGTCGCCGTAGCGATGGAGTCTGGCACTGGCACGGCACGCGCGGTCTCCGGCATCGTGCTGCGCAATGACTCGTTCGAGGCCTTCGTGCGCGGAACGGCCGTAGCACAGTCGGTCTTGGGTAACAGCAGCCAGCTCACAAAGCTCTTCATCACGAAAAGCTTCTACGCCTACCTATTGATCGTGGCGAGCGAGATGCTGGGGTTGGAATTTCCCTTCCTGCCTCGACACGGATCACTAACAGCACTCTTCACACTGGGAATTCCCACCATATTTATCGCGCTAACGACACCGCCACCGACAGCGGGCCGAGACTTCACCAACAGTGTCTTACGCTTCGCCGTGCCGGCCTCGCTGGCGCTGGCCGCAGCCGCCGTCACCGTTCATCTCCTGACCGAAGGGTTCTTGGACCGACCCCTGAAAGACTCGCAGACGCTTGTCGCACTCGTAATCGGGATTGTGGGCCTATTCTACATGGTGCAGGTAATCGGCTTCGAGGGGGTGACGCGGGACCGAATCGGCGTGCGGCCCGTGCTGACATCCATCTTCGGCGCATTGCTCCTCGTGCTCTTTGTTCTGGTGCTATACGCGCCACCGCTGCGGCGCTTCTTCGACTTCACGGCACCCGGCGCCGAGGAATGGGCCATCGTTGTGCCGGCAGTGATCGCAGCCATGGTGGGCCAGTATGTGATCAGCCACCGCTGGCGTGAGATCGTGCAGTGGGTGATTCGCGATCCGGGCGGGAACGAGGGCCTGCGTGGGCGGCAGATCTAGTAACGGAACTACAGGAGACTGACGCTACTTCGAATAGAGGGCTGCCGCATCAGGATCTCGTGCGGCGAGCATGTCAGCCATCTCGACCATTACCTTGCACTGCTTGTAGGTCGCATCATCCTGCATCTTGCCGTCAACCATAGCTACGCCGCTGCCATCACCCATCGCCTCAATCACGCGGCGCGCGAAACGCACCTCGTCCGGTTCGGGCTGGAAGACGCGCTTGGCGATCCCAATTTGCGAAGGATGCAGCGTCCAAGCACCAACACAGCCCAGGATGAACGCGTTGCGAAACTGATCCTCACAAGCAACGGTATCGCCGAAGTCTCCAAACGGCCCATAGAAAGGAAAAATTCCGGCAGCCGCACAAGCATCGACCATCCGCGCCAACGTGTAGTGCCAGAGGTCCTGCTGGTACTCTGAGCGTCGGGCTTCATCGTCCTCGGGAGTCGCGTCGGAACGGACGAGGTAGCCGGGGTGCGGCCCACCTACACGAGTCGTTTTCATCCGCCTCGACGCCGCCAGGTCCGACGGACCCAGGCTCATACCCTGCATACGCGGCGTCGCGGTTGCGATCTCTTCGACATTGGCAACACCAGCCGCCGACTCCAGGATCGCGTGCACAAGAATCGGCCGACTCAGATTGGCGCGCGCCTCCAACTGGGCCAAGAGTTGGTCCATGAACTGCAGGTCCCAGGGACCATTGACCTTGGGTACCATAACCACGTCAAGCATCCCACCGATCTCGGCAACGAGCTCCGTCATATCGTCTAGGAACCAAGGGCTGTCGAGCGAGTTGATCCGGACCCAGAGCTGAGACTCATCGAAGGAGTTTGCTCGAGCAACCTCGATCAAGCCGGCACGCGCGTCGATCTTTCGGTCCGCTGGGATGGAGTCCTCGAGATTGCCGAGCAGAATGTCGACATCCTGCACCATCTTCGGCACTCGCTCGCGCATCTTGGGGTTGGCCGGATCGAAGAAATGGATATTCCGCGAGGGGACAGCCGGAATCTCGAGCAGCGGCGCGGGTGCACCAACCGCCAGAGGGCGCAAAAATTCTCGGGGGTCGCGCATTCGTCGCTCCTCATTCCAATGCTTTTGCTGAGCTCGCACGGCTATGCATCCGCTCTGGATGTCAGGAGAGAGTCTACCGGCTAGGCTCCACGACGAAACTCCCCGTAATGGCAGCGCTGAACGGAGCGTAATATGACAACGATGATGGAACTGGGCGTGGTCTTTCCGCAAAACGAGATCGGCAACGATCCTGTAGCGGTCAGAGATTACGCCCAAGCAGCCGAAGAACTCGGCTACACCCACCTCGTGATATACGACCATGTGCTAGGTGCCGATCGGGACCGTCCCGGTGGCTTCACCGGCCCCTACGACAAAGACACCCCGTTCCATGAGCCGTTCGTGACCTTGGGTTACCTCGCCGCCTGCACCGCCACGATCCAGTTCGTGACCTGTGTAATCATCCTGCCGCAACGCCAGACCGCTCTCGCCGCCAAGCAAGCAGCCCAAGTAGACCTGCTCTCAGGCGGGCGTCTGACACTGGGCATCGGCACCGGATGGAACGCGATCGAGTACGAGGCACTGAACCAGAACTTCCACAACCGCGGCAAGCGCCAGGAAGAGCAAGTTGCGCTGATGCGGCAGCTCTGGAGTAAGGATACGATCGACTTCGAGGGGCACTGGCATCGCGTCAACAAGGCGGGTATCAACCCGCGTCCGAACCACCTGATCCCGATCTGGTTCGGCGGCAGCCACTCTGCGGTTCTGGAGCGCGCAGCACGCATAGGCGACGGCTGGATGCCCATCATGCCGCCCAATACCGATGCCAAACAGGCGATGGAGACGCTGCGCGGATACCTGATTAAAAACGGGAAAGATCCAGTGCACTTCGGTGTGCAGGCACAGGCCCAGATCCGCGGCGGCAATCCCGGCCTCTGGCAAACACACGCCGAAAACTGGCGTGAGGTAGGCGCGACCCGCCTCGCGATCGCAACTATGGGCGCCGGTCTGGAATCGCCGCAAGATCACATCGATGCAATCCGCGTCTACAAAGAAGCCCTAGCCTAACCACTCTGACTAACGGCGAGGTTTACTGATCGGTTTACCCGATGTTTCCTCCAGCAAGGGCCTAGTCCCAGTCAGCAAGAGACGCTCATGTGGTCCGCAGAGCACATGGTCCGATCTAGCTTTGAACCGCCTCAGGCCGGGCACCTCACAACGGCTGCCATCATCTCGACGCGCAATACACCGCAGCACTTTGACTCCGATCATCACTGACAATGGCCAAAGCCTCATCGGATAGGAGGCGCCAATTCTTATCAGTCTCGATGAGGGCCTAGTATCAGACCCTCACGAGCTCTTTCTTCTTGAACAGGTTGAGGGACTCACGAACCGACATCCAGGACAATTCCCTGTCCGTCATTGAAGACCACCGACTCTTTGCCAGGCCGGTAGAACCGCCAGACCCTGTCATCTTGGATGAATTGACAGTCGCAGGAACCCACCCTGCAGTATTCGATCCTAGCGCTTAGGCCGCTTAATCTCCTCTCCGAACAACCTCACCGAAGCCCACATACGTGGCGCGCTCGCGGCGCCAGGCAGGAGCGGAACATGACGAACCTCGACGGACGAACAGCCCTGGTCACCGGCGGCGGACGCGGAATCGGAGCGGCAATCTCGATTGCGTTAGCCGAGGCAGGAGCCGATGTTGCGATCAATTACGCCAAGCGACCGGAACCGGCCGAAGAGATAGCCAACGAAGTTCGCAAACGGGGCCAACGCGCCCAAATCTATCAGGCCGACGTCGCCGACTTCGAGGCCTGTGCAGCGATGGCCAAACAGGCCCACTCGGATCTGGGACCGATCAGCATCCTCGTCAATAACGCGGGAATCGCCTCGCGCGGCAACTCCGTGACCGACTCGGACCCAGCCGAGATGGAGCGTGTCATGCGCACCCATGCGTTCGGGTCATGGTACATGGCAAACCTGCTGGTCCCTGGCATGCGTGATCTTGACCGCGGCGACGTGGTCCAAATTACGAGTGCCGCCACGCAGAGCAATGGCGCAAATGGATCCCCTTACAACATGGGGAAAGCAGCCCAGGAGGCGATGGCCTACACGCTGGCCAAGGAGGAGCGGTCCAACGGGATCCACGTCAACATCGTCGCGCCGGGGCTCGTCG
>CAZZMQ010000006.1:13248-43017 GCA_964655365.1 uncultured Dehalococcoidia bacterium
AGATCGCGGATGTCGTCGTCTTTCTCTGCTCGCCCGGCGCGAGCTACGTAACCGCTCAACGGATCTACGTCAACGGCGGCGGCTTTTAGCTGATCGTGCGCCCTGGTGGCGAAAAACAACTCGTCCAACGGGCAAACTGGAGACCTGCATCTCAGTTCGATCCTAGCAATGCTCCTCCAGAACTCTCAATTGGTCCTCCACGCTTGAAGCGACAGTGATCCGCTCGCACTTACACCATGTTCGGTCCAAAACCACCCCAGCCGGCGATCAAAAACACGCACAGACGGCTCACCCGATAGGCTGCCCGAGATAAGGCGTCAGTCCACTCCCAAGCGTGTTAGGTCCTGGGTCCTCCATCTCGACAGCCGTTCAAACAACGATCTCCGCCATCGGCGTCGAGAGCGGCAAGAAACCGTCCTCCCAAAGAACGATCTCGTAAGTGATCGCGGCGCGGCTAGGGCCCAAGGTTAGCGTCGATCAAAATGGGGCTCGGCCGCAAAATGCAGCTAGGAAAAGAACAACTGACCCGCATGCAACACCTCGTATTCCGGAGCTGCGTCTCTTTGGCTTGGAAGGCCGACTCCGCCCAGCCTTACACCTCTGATGGACGTATCACCGACCTCGCCATCAGCTTCTCAAGCCTTCTCATCACTGCAATTGGAACCCATGCCTGTACCGACCTCGGCCACCACCCCGTGACTCGCTTGCCTGATCTCGGTAACGCCGTCCGACGTCAACGCACCGCGTTACTCCTTCAGCTTGGGTCGTCTCAAAGTCCCAATGCACATGGCATCCCTCCCCTAACATCCTCCTCCTCCAGACTCCCGTCTTGCTGGCTGCTAGACGACGTACGGGTTGTCCGCCTGACTGCGGGTACTCATGCCTTACTTCTCACAGAGAAGTATCATTCCTCCCTCAAGAGGCGCTCGGCCTCGGCGATAGCCTCGTGAGCGGCACCGGTGCCGATTTCAGCAACCTCAGGGGCGTCGGACAAGGTCAGCAGGGCGGCATCTCGACGTCGCTCCAAGACACCAAACGCCTCGATCAGCTCTCCGATCTGGCAACGCAGTCGTTCAATATTCCCTATCACGGTTGCGATCGCGTCATCACTAGAGCGCGAGTCATGTAGGCGACGCAGATCGAGGCGGCGCGCTTGCAGATTCGTGAGCAGCTCTCGAACCCGCGCGCGCAACGGTTCGCACTCGGCATCAAATTGGTCGCTCAGATGCTGACGGGGCGTGTGTCCGGCCAACTCCGCGGTGCGCAAAGATTCTAGTTCCAACCAGGGGTCCCGGGAGCTCTCCGGTGCCGGATCAGCGTCGTCGCCCGTCCGCATACCTCAGCTCCTTTGCACTACGAGGCTGGTATGATGCAGCAGCATCTTCCAGCCGCCTCCCTCGCGCACGAACGCGTTTGTGGTTGCGATCGGGCTGCCGTCAACAAACTCGCGGGCGAAAACGATCCCGATGCCGTCGATCACGGTCGCCCGGCGAGCAGCACTGACGATCTTCGGCTGCTGCTGATTACCTAGGATAGAGCGCCAGGACTCCATTACGGCTGAGCGGCCTTCGAGCGGGCTCCAGCCGGGATGGATGCAGGTGACGTCAGGGCGGGACGACCAAGCCCGTTCCATCGCCGGCAAGTCCTTGCTGTTAAAGGCCTCGTAGAAAGCAGCATTGCTGGCAAGCACAGAAGCTTCTGCCTCCTGCAGCGGTACTCCTTCTGGAAATCCGTCCCCGCTCGACTCAACCACTTATCACCCCAGCCGGATTCTACCTGCGGCATCGCTCTGCATCGCAATAGCACGCATGGGCTTTCCCACAAGCACACGTTGACCAACCATATTGGAACGATGACATTGATTATCGGCGTTACGGGATCGATCGCGACCGGCAAAAGCCTTCTCTGCCGCTACCTCGTCGAACACCACAAAGCCATCCACGCCGACGCCGATACCATCGTGCATCGCATGTACGATCCCGGCAAGCCCGCCTTCGATCGCATCGTCGCCGCTTTCGGCTATGAAGTGGTCGGCGGCAACGGCTTGATCGATCGGAGGGTACTGGGCGGTAAAGTTTTCGGCGATGCCGAAAACATGGCAGCGCTGCGGGTCGCGATCGGAGACATCCCGGCCGAACTCTTCTCGCTAATAGCGCATTGGCGCGAAACGCTGGCCGAGGACCAGGTCGCCGTCCTGGAAGCCGTCAACCTTTTTGAGGGAGAATATATGGGCCGCATTGATGTGGGCTGGCTCACCGCTGCGGACAATGCGGCGGCGATAACCCGCCTGATGGCTCGAAACAGGTATAGCCGCGAGGAGGCTAAACAGCGAATGGCGTCCGCACGTTCCTGGGAAAACCGCGCACCCGCCGCCGATTACGTCTTCCACAACAATGGGACAGAGGATGCATTTCGCAGCGAGGTCGAACAAGTTTTCCGAGCGACCGTCAGCGCAGCGCGCGCCGGCAACCTAACCCCCGCACGCTGGCACGAGTGGCGGCTCACACAACCGCCAGTCAAGAATGAAGATCTACGGTCAGACGAGCGTGCCTAGCTCCAGTCCTCCGCGCCTAGACCTCGAAATCAATACGCATCATAGGATGCGTGCACGCGACCCGCACAGTGCACTACCACGTGACCCAACTTGCCCTCGAAGGCATTGCTTAGTCGCTCTCAGGAATCGTTGGAGTAGCAGAGCGAAATCAGCACGATCACGCCAGCAGTCCCGATCCGACTCGGTGCGCTGATATCGTCCGGTGCAGTCCTGTAGGGATCCGACATCAGCCTGTCAACACCGACGTGAAAGATACCAACAAGCGTCAGCAATGGAAGCAAAACCACCGCCACAAGGTTCGCTAGGAAGTTCGCCCAGACTCGCGACGGCGCCACGATGAACATGAACGGGATGGAAGACGGACGCGAGTGGAATGCAGAGAGTGCCGGTGTTGCCGCCGGACGTCATCACGTCTTAACGCAACTTGCCAATACAACCCGTCAGACCAAATGGACTACGTACCGTTGCCAACCAGCAAACCTGCCGCTTCGCGCAGAGAATCGACCCAGCCTGGACACTCATATGTCATGCGATGGACGAACCGGTACAGCAACAATGGAAGTCGCCGAACCACTCAAACCAACTCTGACTCGCTAGATAAGACACCGGGCGAAGATGCTTCCTCAAAGACGATTCCAACCGAGGCGAGTTCGAAAAGACCGCAGTTGAGGACGTGCGAAATGCACACGAAGAGTTGGAGGATCGCGGCGCTGGCACTCAGCGGAACGATCCTTCTCTTATCCTGCGGGGGTGGCGGTCCCGCGAACTCCGACCTCACCGAGCGGCGAAACGCCGCAGTCAACGGAGGAGACCAACAGCACGGAAATCGCCCGGACTCCCACTCCGCCTACTCAAGTGGGTCCATAGCAGAAGAATCGATGGATCAGAGCTCCAATGGCCAAGCCAGCGATATTGACCGACCACTGTTCCTACCCACCGATGCAACAGTGACTGAATTTGGCGACGCAATCATCCGCAGTGATACCCGACCTTACTACGGAGGTGGTTGGAAAATCGACTGGGGTATTCGCCTGGTCGAGTTCGTTGAATTAACGCCCGGCGGGCCACCTCGCGACGGAATCCCGTCGATCGATCGGCCGCGCTTCTTCAGCGCCGCCGAGGCTCTGGCCAGCGCGAAAGCTAGTGCGCCGGTAATCCAGTTCGAGCTCAATGGGGACGTGCGGGCCTATCCGCTCGACATCCTGATCTGGCACGAGATCGTGAACGACATCGTAGGGGGGGTTCCAGTCGCCGTAACCTACTGCCCGCTGTGCAACAGTGCGATCGCCTACGATCGGCGAGTGAACGGCACTACCTTCGAGTTCGGCGTCTCTGGCTTACTACGCAAGAGCGACTTGGTCATGTACGACCGCAACACGGAAAGCCTCTGGCAGCAAATTGGCGGCAAGGCGATCGTGGGAAGCATGGTTGGAGCACGCCTAACGCCATTAGCAGCGTTGATCGTCTCTTTGGGACAGTTCGCCGAGAGCTTTCCCAACGGACTCGTCATGTCACGCGACACGGGTTTCAATGCCCCCTACGGGCAGCTACCTAGTGCCTACGTCGGCTACGACACGGACAACACTCCGTTCCTTTTCAAGGGGGACAGCGATAATCGCCTGGATGCCACATTACGCGTCGTTGCTTTCGAAGCGGGAGGAGAACCGGTTGCGTACCCCTTCTCACTGCTGGAAGGGGTGGGTGCGTTCAACGATGTGCGCGGCGGCGAGGAACTGGTCATCTTCTGGGTTGCTGGCACACAATCCGCGCTGGACCGATCCGATCTAGCGGAGAGCCGGGAGGTAGGATCAACCGGCGTATTCCGGCGTGCGCTGAATGGCCAGACGCTGAGCTTCGCACCAAACCCTAACGACTCGGGCGTGACGTTCATCGATGCCCAGACGGGGTCGGTCTGGAACATCTTCGGCAAAGCCGTCGAGGGAGAGCTAGCCGGGAGCGAGCTGGAAGCGGTGATCCACGGCAATCACTTCTGGTTCTCATGGTCTGCATTCGAGCCAAACGTGACACTGATCACCATCGCTAGCTCGCCCTAGTCGGCGGGCTCGCGGGCGGCTCCGCTCGCGGTAACACCAAGGTGCTTCTGATAGCTCGAGCGGCCCGGTAGGCTTGGGTAGTGGAGGGCGGCAATAGGCTGGCGAGTTGTTCGTCGGAGACGCCGTAGTCGAAACGGCAGGTTGAGGAGCAAACATGTCCAGGATCGGCCGCAGCGCCCGGACGCGACAACAGCGGCTGGCCCGACGCCGGTCCGATGTCCAGGGATTCGACCGCGGGGGCGGACGGCGCTCCATCTTCCGCTCTCGCTACGCCAAGATCTTCTACGTAGTCGGGCTAGTGGGGTTGATAGGAAGTTTGCTGCCGGTGTTGCTGATCAGCGATGGCGGGGGAACCTCCACCACCACGGGCATCACCTCCGCGATTCGTCGCGTGGACGACCCGGGCGCCCAGGGAATCGGCGCAGTTGAAAAACCCAGTTTCGATGCCCCACCTGCTGAGGTCCTGGACCCCAGCCAGGATTACATCGCAGTCTTCGAGTTGGAAACCGGCACCGTCCGGATCCGGCTCTTTGACGACGTGATGCCAATTCACACCAATAATCTCGTTTTTCTGATCGAGGAAGGATTTTACGACAACCTCACGTTCCATCGCGTAGTTGAGGGTGAGGTGGCGCAAACCGGCGACCCGACCGCGACCAATAATGGCGATGCGGGATACATCCTACCGGACGAGAGTGCGCTGAGCTTGGACGAGCCCCTAACGCTGGGTGACCGCGGTCTGATCGCCATGGCCCGTACTGGTGCCGGAGCATCGTCATCACAGTTCTTCATCACTCTCTCACCGCAAGAACAGCTCGACAGCCTCGGCTTCGTTCCCTTTGGCCGCGTTGTCGAAGGCCTGGAGCTAGTGACTGCGCTGACCCCACGCAACCCCATGTCGACACCTCTGCCGGAGGCCGGCGACCGCATTCTCAGCGCCTCCATTGAAAAACGGCCGGCGGGCAGCATCGAACTAGCACTACCCACGCTGAGCGCGGCGGCGGCGGCCCGTGAAGCGGCTGCCAGTCAGGCAGATACGCCGTCCGAAGCACCTACTCCTATCGGGAACGTCTCAATTGAGAAGCCAACGTGGCCCACGCCACCCGCGCTCACGATTGACACCTCCCTGGAATACACCGCCGTGCTAGAACTTGAGACTGGTACGGTGCGGATCGACCTCTTCGAAGAGACGGCCCCGATGCATGCCAACAACTTTGTCTTCCTATCCGAGCAAGGCTTTTACGACGGCCTGACCTTCCATCGCGTGATCCCTGGTTTCGTCGCCCAGGGCGGCGACCCCACAGGCACCGGAACAGGCGGTTCCGGTTACAACCTTCCGGACGAGGAAGTAGGGGATAACGCTACGGCGCTGACCAACGGCGCAAGCGGGATCATCGCCATGGCGCGCGGACCGCAGGGCGCGTCTGGGTCACAGTTCTACATCACCTATACGCCACAAGGCCAACTTGACGCTCAAGGCTTCACAGCCTTCGGCCGGATCGTCGATGGGATGGCCGCAATCGAAGCACTACCCGCACGCAACCCCACCGATCCAAACGCACCAGTGGGGGGGCGAATCATCAGCGTGAGTATCCATACGAGCGAAAAGACCAGCTAACTCTGGGGCATGTGAGCGGCGTTGCGCTGAGCGAAGATACGCGAACCGCGTTCGGCGACGATACGACGAAGCCTGACTAGCGCGTGAGTGCGGCCGCAAGCGACTCGCTGAGGAGGGCAGTTCCCTCGCGCAGAGCAGCATCGTCGATCGTTAGAGGCGGCAGGAGCTTAATCACTTCGGCCTCGGGTCCGGAGGTCTCCAGCACAAGACCACGCTCGAAGGCAGCGCGGGCAGTGGCCTTGGCTAGGCCAGGGACCGCTGAATAGAGACCTTGAATCATCCCTCGTCCGCGCAGAGAGGCCCGCGCGTCGGGATGGCGCTCCGCCAGTCGATGCAGCTCGTAGCTGATCGTCTCGGCATGTGTCTGCACGTGTCGGCTGAGATCGTCGTTGGTCCAGTAATCCAGTGCTTTTGTCGCGGTGATAAAGGCGGGGTTGTTACCACGGAAAGTGCCGCTGTGCTCGCCGGGCTCCCAGACATCGAACTGGGGGCGGAGCAAGGTCAGTGCCAGTGGCAACCCATAACCCGAGAGCGATTTGGAGAGACAGACGATATCCGGAACGATGCCAGCAGGCTCAAAACTGAAGAACGGTCCCGTTCTCCCGCAACCGACCTGGATGTCGTCCAGAATCAGCAGCATCTCGTAGCGATCACAGAGTGCCCGTAAGCGGCCCAACCACTCGTAGCTCGCAGCCCTCAGGCCACCTTCTCCCTGCACACTCTCGACAATCGCCGCCGCCGGGAGGTCGGAGTCGCCGCTGCTTGATACAAGGTAGCTTTCGAGTTCAGCGATCGTGTCGACGGCTTCCCCCAGTAAGCCGTCGTAGGGCATCGAGATGCCTCCCGGAAGGTCGACTCCTGCACCAGCACGCTTCCATTCGTTCGCGGTAACAGCGAGCGAACCGAGAGTCATCCCATGGAATCCGTGCGTGAAGCTGATGATCGTGCTTCGACCCGTCGCTTTGCGTGCGATCTTCAGTGCAGCCTCTACCGCGTTGGTCCCAGTAGGACCAGGAAACTGGATCCGGTAGTCAAGTTCGCGCGGGCGCAGAACGATCTCTTCGAATCGTTGCAGAAAGCGGCGCTTGGCTGCGGTCGCCATATCAAGACTGTGGGTAACACCATCGGACTCGAGGTAGTCCATCAAGGCGCGCTTGATGGCTGGTGGGTTATGCCCATAGTTCAACGTGCCTGCGCCGCTGAAGAAGTCAATGTAGTCGCGGCCGGACTCGTCGGTTAGCAGATGTCCGCGTGCCGTTGTAAAGACAGTAGGCCAGGCACGCGAGTAACTGCGCACCACCGACTCAAGACGCTCGAATGTTTCCATTGGAACTGACTCCGGCAGTCGCCGACCCTGCTAACGTTCCCGCCTTCGATCCCAGCCTAGCGCTCCAGGCCGGTCGAGTTGGCCCGGCAGTGGTGCTAAATTCCGCCATCCAACCTATTTCGTAGAACGCACGACGGAGTGATACTCTTCATCTCGCCGAAACACCCCAAGGCGAGCCGGTTCGTATTCTCGATCTCCGGATCAGCATGGCATGGATAGGTCCCGCAAGGGTTGTCGGCCAACACGGGCAGAATCAAGAGGCGGCGCATGAGCAATATCAAGGCAGAATACATCTGGATCGACGGCACCTTGCCGACCGCCAAACTACGATCCAAAACGAAGATCGTTCCCGAGGGTACGGAGATGCCGATCTGGGGCTTCGATGGCTCTAGCACCAATCAGGCCGAAGGCAATGACTCCGATTGCGTCCTGCGTCCGGTCATGGTCTGTCCTGACCCGATCCGGGGCGGAAATCATAAACTGGTTCTTTGCGCGGTGCTGCTAACAGACATGACCCCGCACCCGAGCAACACCCGGGCCGCCTGCGCGGAGGTGGCCGAGCAATACAGCGCACAAGATCCATGGTTCGGAATCGAGCAGGAATACACTTTCTTCGACGGTACCAAGCCGTTGGGCTGGCCAGACAACGGCTTCCCAGCCCCCCAGGGCGGCTATTACTGCGGCGTAGGCGCAGACGAAATCTTCGGTCGGGAGATCGTCGAGGCGCACACCGACGCCTGCCTGGACGCGGGTCTAGCCATCTCCGGCACCAACGCCGAAGTCATGCCCGGGCAATGGGAGTTCCAGATCGGGCCAGCCGGCACCGTCGAGGCCGCCGACCATCTCTGGAGCGCGCGTTGGCTGCGCTACCGCATCGCGGAGGAGTGGAACGTCAGTGCCACTCTCAATCCCAAGCCGGTCAAGGGCGATTGGAACGGAGCGGGAGCGCACACGAACTTCTCTACCAACCAGATGCGCGAAAACTACGAGGCGTGCATCACCGCCGCCCAGGCGCTAGAGGCGAACCACACCGAACACATCGCGAATTATGGCCCGGGTGTGGAAGAACGCCTGACCGGTGCCCACGAAACTGCGCGGTGGGACGAGTTCTCCTACGGAGTCTCCGACCGTGGCGCCTCCGTGCGCATCCCCTGGCAAGTGGCCAAAGACCAAAGCGGGTACATCGAAGACCGTCGGCCAAACGCCAACATGGATCCCTACGTCGTCACCCGCCTGATCACCGCAACTTGCTGCAGCGCACTCAGCTAGCTCTGGTCGCAGGCCACGGCCAGCCCACAGAGACGAAGAAAAGAACAACCCATCGACGAAGCCTTTTATCCAGTGTCCTAATCAAACTCCGCAACGGCGCTCCTTGAGGGGCCTAGCGGCATTCACGCGCAACTGATGACCTCTCATTGCGGTGCGGCCAGGTGCTTCGATCGCTTCACGCACATCCTCGGAGCAGATGGCCATCTTCACATGACTCGCGCAAACACTAGACTCCCACGGCAGCACCATCGGCGCGGGGATCGGATCCACCCCACAACACACCGCTCTCCCGATCCCGCACGATAATCTGGCCTTTACCCAAGAACTCCGTACGTCGCAGCTCGCTGACTGGGACCACCTCGTGGCCCAACGCCCCCAGCTCGCTCATAGTTGTGGTCGGATAGCCATCCTCTATGTAGACGCCACCGTTAGGCGGGTCGTCGTAAATCGAGAAGCGGGGCGTATCAAGCGCGAGCTGCGGATCCATGTTGTGGTCGACGAGGTTAGCGAAGACCTGCACATGGCCCTGTGGCTGGTTGTAGCCGCCCATGACACCGAAACTGGCATGCAGCGCTCCGTCGGCGTGAGTGCTCATAGCAGGAATAATTGTGTGATACGGGCGTTTGCGAGGAGCAAGCGCATTTGGATGACCGGGGTCCAGCACGAAGCCCGCGCCACGATTCTGCAGCGTGAAGCCACAGCCCGGCGGCACGATACCAGTTCCCACGCCCTGATAGTTGCTGTTAATGAAGGAACAGGCGTTACCTTCGCCGTCGGCGGCGGACACGTAGACGGTGTCCGATGAGTTAACCGGCTCGCCGCGAGTGGGCCTGGTCCGTGCCTGGAGTGGATCGATTAGGGCACGCCGCTCTTTCGCATAGTCCTTCGACAGCAGTCCCTCCACCGGCACCAGCGACTGAGCCGGATCGGCGACGAACCAGCGTGCATCGGCGAAAGCCAGTCGCAGCGCCTCGATCAGAAGATGGGCGTGGGGAGATGAACGCGGATCGAGCCCTTGGAGCTCATAGCCTTCCAGTATGTTCAACGCGATCAGCGCCGTCAGACCTTGGCCATTGGGAGCGCACTCGTGAACGGTGTAGTCACGATAGGTCGTGGAGATCGGCGGCTCAAAGGTGGAGCGGTGCTCAGCGAGATCAGCGACAGTCATCACACCACCCAACGACTGCAAAACGTCGACTATCGCCTGCCCGGCCCAGCCTTGGTAGAAAGCCTCGCCCCCCCCGTCGGCGACAGCACGCAGGACATTCGCTAGATTAGGGTTCTTGCGGATCTCGCCCGCACGCGGGCCTCGCCCATTGATCAGCATCTCGGCACCGTTTGGGCTAGCCGAGCCCAGTAAGTCGGCAGAGCTCTGCCAAGCCCGGGAGATGAGCGGCGCGACGGGATGGCCCTCCTCCGCTATACGAATCGCTGGGGCCAGTACAGTCGCCAGCGACAGTCGTCCATGGCGCGCGACGGTGTCCTGCCAACCAGCCGCGGTACCAGGCACGGTGACGGCGTGGGCGCCGCGCCTCGGCATCTCGCCGTTGCACCCGGCCGCATTCAGCATCTCGATTGTAAGCGCCGCGGGCGCGCGCCCACTGCCGTTAACGGCATAGACTCTCCGGTCTTGAGCATTGTAGAAGAGGCAGAAGCAGTCGCCGCCGATCCCAGTTGAGGTCGGCTCAACTACGTTGAGCGCGACCGCCGCCGCGACGGCGGCGTCGGCCGCATTGCCGCCGGCGCGGAGGATCTCCAGGCCAGCCTGCGCCGCCAGCGGCTGGCTCGTAGCGACAATGCCGTTGCGTGCAAGCACGGGCGAGCGTCGAGACTCGAATCCGAACTCAGTGCGCATCCCCAACTCCCCTCCGTCTGCAGGTTACGTCGGCCATCTCAAGACAATCGATTCGATTCAGGGGCGCGATGCAGCATAACCTGTACAGGGCCTCACTCGACCTGGACTGAACCGCAGAGGTGGTGCGACATGGCGAGGTTACGAGGAGCGGTGTCCGAACGCTGTCCATCATGTGGCGCCAGCGCTCATCCAACCCAAGGATTCTGCGCCTTGTGTGGCGAGCGTCTCTTCGAGGAAACCCCGCATCCCGCCACGGACCAACGACGTGGCAGATCCCCATCTCCACAAGCCATCGCAACCAATGCCGTTTCGGATCTACAGCCGACCCGCGCAACCCGGGCGGTGCCTCCGACAGGCTCTTCTGTCCGACACTACCTACCCAGCAACATCGAAACTTACCGCCGTCACCTGCGCGAGACTTTCGGCTATCCGGACTTTCGGGGCGCGCAGGAAGAGGTCCTGCGCGCCTTGCCCCATCACGACATATTGACAGTGATGCCAACGGGCGCGGGCAAGAGCCTCTGTTACGTGCTACCCGCACTTGCGGTCGGCCGAACTGTCGTCGTCTCACCGCTGATCGCCCTCATGCAAGACCAGGTGGAGTCGCTGCAAGCGGCCGGGGTCTCTGCGACGTTCATCAACTCGAACCTCGACCACAGGGAGCAGCAGGAGCGCTATCAACGCTTCGTGGCGGGCGAAATCGCGCTGCTCTATGTGGCACCGGAACGATTCTCCACGCCCGGGTTCACCGACGGGCTGCGCCGTGCGGGGGTACTCCTGCTGGCAATCGACGAGGCGCATTGTATCTCCGAGTGGGGGCACAACTTCCGACCAGACTATCTTCAGCTCGGCACAATCCGCGAACGCCTCGGCAAGCCACGTACGCTTGCGCTGACAGCAACGGCAATGCCTCAGGTACGCGACGACATTACGGAACGTCTACACCTGGACGACGAAAGCTTGCGGGTAACAATAAGCATTAATCGGCCCAATCTGAAGCTCAGCGTGGAAGCCATGGCGAGCCCGCGAGCTCGAACAGCGTGGCTGATCGATTACATCCACTCACAAGGAGAACGGGCAGGCATCGTCTATGCCCGTACACGTAAGACCGTCGGAGCGGTGGCCGAGGAACTGAATGCTGCCGGGATTCTGGCGTCTCCATACCACGCTGGCTTGGCACGACATGAGCGGACCCAGACCCTGCGTCGATTCCTGGTCGGCGAACTCCCTGTGATCGTCGCGACCAATGCTTTCGGGATGGGAATCGACAAGCCAGACATCCGGTTCGTCATCCACTTCAATCTGCCCGCCAGGATCGAAGCCTACTATCAGGAGGCTGGCCGCGCCGGTCGGGACGGCGATCCTGCCGATTGCATCTTGCTCTATGCGCGAAGCGACCGGAACCACCAGCAACGCTTTATTGACGCAGCCCATCCCAGTAACGCTGAACTGCGAGAGACTTGGCAGCGATGGCTGCGATCAACTCGTGACGCCCGCCCGCCGACCAGCATCACATCCGAAGACCCTAATCGCTTCGCCAGCGTGGTTGCAGCCTTACGCGCATCCGGCCTGGTTGACGCGGTCGATCTAATACTGACCTCCGACGACCCTCTCGCGCCGATCGACGCGTCGATTGTCGAGCGCCACCGCGACTTCGCCGAGTCGCGTCTGCGACGCCTGGTGGAGTACGCAGAGACAACATCCTGCCGTCGAGCATTGATCCTGAACTACTTTGGCGAAGACGCGCACGACCGCTGCGAATCCTGCGACAATTGCGCCACGATGGGGGAACCCGACTATCCACCCGACTTGTTGCAAGCCATTGAGACCTTCCGAGACGAAACCGCATCTCGCAGTGGCCGCGAACCGACTCGCGTCTTTGAGCTGCGCACCGCGCGCGAGGTGGCGACCCGCCGCCCTCGCACGGAGGACGAGCTCCTTGAGATCTGGGGCATCGGCGAAACGCGCGCCTCCTGGCTCGGTTCCGATCTCCTAGGAATCGTCGCGGCATGGGAGCGCGCCAACCCAGGAGCGACTCCGCCGCCGGCCATTCCTGACGCCCAGAGTAACCGCCGAGCGACGAGGGAGGCAGATGCAGCGCCAGGTGCAAACGTTTCGGCCTCGGACCCGGTCTTTCAGGCGATCCGCAGTTGGCGGCTGGAGCGTGCCCGTGCCGACGGCGTACCGGCCTTCACACTGTTCTCAGACCGCACGCTACGCGACCTGGTCGCCTTGCGCCCAAACGACCGTACCAGCCTGCTCGCCACCTGGGGTCTAGGCGAGGCCAAGGTGGAGCGCTTCGGAGACGACCTGCTACAGGTTTTGCAAGAATCGACCGCCAGCAGCGCAATACTGCCAGAATGAGCGCATGACGGTCGAACTACGCAATCCGCACGCGATCATGGCTGTGCTGCGAGCCAGAGCCCACGAGATTGAGGAACTCCGCACCAGCGCAGATAGTGGCCCTTGGGCTAATCTCGCCGACGAGGCTCGTCAGATGGGGGTGACGGTAACGGACGCAATCTCCGAACGCGGATTCGCTGTCAAGGAATCCGTTAAAGGGAAGCCGGGGCGAGATTCCACCGGTCGGGCATTGGTCAAGGAGCGCACGGCTACGCCGGTCGAGGATATGTTCGCGCAGGCGTCCGAACACAAGCTCTATCTGGCCTTAGACCAAATTCAAGACCCCCAGAACGTGGGGGCAATCTTCCGTAGTGCTGCATTCTTCGGCGTCGCCGGCCTGATCATGCCTGCTGCCCGGTCAGCACCGCTCTCAAGCATTGCTTATGACGTCGCCAGTGGCGGGCTCGAATCGGTACCCTTTGCCCGAGAAAGCAATCTACGTCGGGTGCTGGATCAGGCACGGGCAGCAGGACTTTGGATCCTCGGTACATCGGAGAACGCGCGGACATCGGTCCACGACGTGCCGCATGATCGATCCTGGCTCGTAGTCTTGGGCAACGAGGAGCGGGGGCTACGTCGGCTGACAGAGGAGCAGTGCGATATGGTCTGCTCGATCCCACGGCCGGTCGAAGCCAACTTAGGGGCGGTCAACTCGCTCAACGTCGCGGTCTCGGCAGGGATCATGCTGGCGGCGCTTCACGGTTAACTCAATGCGACGTCGACAGATGTTCGCTCGCAGAGGCCCGGGACGTTAGCCCAACTCCCGCAGGAAGATAACCGCGTTGGGATCCCGCCCGCGCTGCAGGGGTGGAAGAATACGACGGTAAAGAAGTCGGGGGAGGATCGCCGAAGGCGTCTGCCTCGTTCCACTCTCCGCCAGATCACTAGCAGTCACGACATCATCGGCCACCGCATCGCTCTGATGCCGCTGCCCCCGGGCCAATGCGCTGGACGTACTTAGAGGTCCCGGTTTCAGAAACAGCCGAGATCAGTACCCCTATCTTAGTTTCGTCCACGCTAGTTTGGATGTAGGAGTTATGTGTCCCAGCAAGCGCAGATTAACTGCTAGCGCCGGAGGCGCACACTAACCTTCGATCCAGATCCCCGAATCCCCTAATACCTGACCAGTTGGGAAGGGACCAACAGCTGACGGCGACTCGCGGGGGAGCCGACCCTCGGTTCACTAACGGGCCGGGATCTCACACAACAGCCGTCAAAAACCTCGGCCTGGATCGAATGACACAACTTCTTACACGAAACCATGGTTTTCGGCCGTGATGGTCGGAGCAGCGCCGAATTCGGACCGATCTACGACGACTAGCGACGGGACTGAAGCGAATGGGTCTAGTTAGACTCGGCGCCGATGTCTGAGCAAAGCTCCCACGCCGCTCGCGCCGACCTCGCCTCCGTGCTGGGCAACCCAGATTTCCGTCGCGTATGGGCCGTCGGCATCCTGACCTCCATGATGCGCTGGCTCGACTTCCTCGTGCTGGGAGTCTTCACGTTTGATCTGACGGACTCAGCCGGACAGGTCGCAATGGTGTTCCTGATGCGAATGCTACCGCGACTGCTCTTCGGCGTGCTGTTCGGCACAATGGCGGACCGCCTCAATCGGAAGCACCTTTGGGTCGTCTCACTGATCGGGTTGTCAGCAGTCTCGCTCGCCCTGGGGCTCCTCATAGCCGGCGGCGACATCACCTACTGGCACTTGCTGGTCGCCGTCTTCATATCAGGCACCCTCTGGGCAACGGAGTTCCCCGTACGACGCGCCCTCATGGCCGACCTCGTCCCGCACGAGGCGATCGGGCGAGCCGTCAGTATCGATTGGACAACGGACAGCTTTAACCGCATGGTCGGCCCGGCAGTTGGCGGCGGACTTCTTATCACCGTCGGTGCCGACGGTGCATACCTGCTGATCGCGGCAGTCTTCGGGCTGGCGGCTCTGGTAGCAACAACGCTGCACTATGCACCACTGAAGCGCGATGCTGAGGCGAAGTCGAATCCGTTGGCGCACCTGGTCGGAGGCCTGCGATACGCGCGTGCAAGGCGGCTGCTCGTCGGCGTACTGATGGTCACAATCCTTTTCAACCTCGTCTTCGCGCCATATCAGAGCATGATCCCTGTGATCGGTAAGGATGTACTGGGCGCTGATGCACTCCGCGTAGGGCTACTCAGCGCTGTGGAGGGCCTAGGCGCGGTCCTCGGGGCTCTTTGGATCGCCAATCGTGCCCAGCCGGAGGGCTACCCACGAATTTACTTCTATGGCACCGGATTGTTCTTCGCTTGCGCGCTTGCCTTCTCGCAATCCGAGACATATATACTCTCCGGCTTTCTGCTCTTTTCCGCAGGCTTCGGCTTTTCTGCCTTCGCGGTAATGCAGACGACGATCCTCATGCGTGCAACAAGCCCGGCGATGCGCGGTCGTGTCTTGGGTGTGCTCTCCCTAGCAATCGGCGCGGGGCCAGTGGGTGCGCTCCAGGTGGGGCCTTTGGTCGCAGGGTTGGGCGAGCAGACCACGCTAACCGTGCTTGTACTCGAAGGAATCGTTGGACTCGTCTTGGTGGGCGCGTTCTGGCCCATGCTGCGACGCGCTTGGCTAGATCCACTGGCAGATGTGACTCGGGGGGACCCAGAACCCACCCCCGACTAGCGTCCCCAGCTCCAATCGAGGAGGAATCTAAGCCCAGTTTTTCCCCTCGGGTGTGACCAGCGTGCCACGTGGAATGATCTCGCGTAGGCTGGTGGCGATCAAAGTGCGTTGCTGCCCGGCGCGCTGATCCAAGACCCCATCCACTTCAACAAATCTCGCCGTGCGCACGATCGCGCCTTCCTCTTCATCCAGTTCACGACTGACCAGCACGTTGACTACGCCATATTCGTCCTCCAACAGGAGGAAAATGATGCCATGCGCAGTGAGCGGACGCTGACGGCAGACGACCAAGCCCACCAGGGTTACCCGCGAGTCGGCCAGCAGCGAGCGTAAATGTAACGATGAGCTCACTGCCTCACCCAAATCTGGCCGCAGGAAGGTCATGGGGTGGGAATCCGGTGAGAGAGCTAGCAATTCATAGTCAGCGGCCATGCGCTGGTAATTCGTGAAGTCGGCTAGCGCCACCTCGTCTTGTTCGGTCGAGAGTGGTAGCTGGAGCTGACGCTGTTTACGCACACGCAAGCTGGCACGCTCGAGACCTCCACCAAAGAGACCCAGCTGCCAAATCAATTCGCGACGATTCATGCCAAACTCGTCGAACGCACCGATCCGGATCAGGCTTTCGGTTGCGCGCCGCGCCACGCCGGTGCGCTGCACAAAATCGAACAACGCGCGAAACTCGCCCGCCCGTTGGCGCTCTACCTCGATCACAGCGGCACCGACTTCCCCCACATGACGCACGTAGCCGAGTCCAATCCGGATCGACCCACGTTCGCCACGCAACTCGGGGTTACGCTCGACGCCGCAGACGGTCTGGCTGATGTTGATTTCGGGGCGTACCACATTGACGCCATGACGTTTGGCATCGTTGGTCAGCACATGCGGCGGATAGAAGCCCATGGGTTGGTTGTTGAACAGTCCGCAGTAAAACTCGACCGGGTAGTAACGCTTCAGCCAGGCAGTCTGATAGGCAAGCAAGCCAAAGGAGACGGAGTGGCTCTTGGGGAAGCCGAACTCAGCGAAGCCTTTCAAGTTCTCGAACACGCGCTCGGCTACGGAATCCACGATCCCGTTAGCACGCGATCCGCTCATGAACTTGTCCCGGTACGACTCCATGATCTCTTCGGAACGTTTGCGGCTCATCGCGCGGCGGAACGCCTCCGCCTCCCCAGCCTTGAAGTTACCCATGATCTGGGCGACCTGCAGCGCTTGCTCCTGAAAGATGATGACGCCCAACGTCTCGCGCAGGACCTCGTGCAAACCGGGATGCGGCATCTGCGGCACGTAGCTGGGATCCTCGCGCTGCTTAACCCGACGCCGCACATACGGGTTCACCGCGCCCCCCACGATCGGTCCCGGCCGCACAATGGCAACCTGCACCGCCAGGTCTTCCAAATTGCGCGGCTGCGATCGCGGCAGCATGGCGATCTGCGCCCGGGACTCGATCTGGAAAATACCCACGGTGTCGCCCTGGCAGATGTCCTCGTAAACCGCCTTGTCGGCGAAATCGATCCGTGAGAGATCGAGAATACGGCCATGTTCGCTGGCGATCAGCTCGATCGAATCCTCCACCGTAGAGAGCATGCCCAGCGCCAAGAAGTCGATCTTGACCATGCGAGCATCGCCCACGCTGTCCTTATCCCACTGACAGACATAGCGCCCCTCCCAGGCAGCGGGCTGGCAAGGCACGCAGTCGATCAAAGACTCCGAGGCGATCACCATGCCACCGACATGCTCCGACGTGTGACGCGGCATGCGGCTGAGTTGCGGAACCAACTCAATCAGGTCGCGCCAGCCAGGCGCATCGATACGGGAAATAAACTCGGGATAGCGCTCAAACTCGCCCCGCAGCTCCGCCGCCGAGTGATAGGGGCTACTCAGCCGCGAAAGACGAGTGAGTTCGCTCATCGACAAGCCCAACGCCTTGCCAACGTCCCGCACGGCGCTGCGCAGGCGGTAGGTGGGGAAGGTCCCTACCAACGCGGCGTGCTCTTTACCCCAGCGCTCATACACCCGCACGATCAGGCGCTCACGGATTTCGCGCGGGAAATCGAGATCGATATCGGGCAGGGTGTAGAGCTCATCATTGAGAAAGCGGCCGAGAAAGAGATCGTTCGGCAAGGGGTCGATATGCGAGAGGCCAATCAGATAGCAAACGATCGAGGAAACCGATGAACCGCGTCCCCGTCCCACGGGTAAATTAGCCCTGCCGCGTGCGGACTCCTCGCCTCGCACCTCCAGCGCAACCTCCTGTGCTAATTCGAAGACTTCGTGGTAGATGAGAAAGAAGCCGGCGAGGTCGTGCTTGCTGATCAGACGAAGCTCGGTCTCCAGACGCTCGCTAGCTTTGGCCTGTTCGGTCGAGGAGTATTTCTCGCGCATGGCCTCGAAGCAAATTTCGCGCAGGCGCTCATCCGTCGATTGATCACCATCCAGTTTTGGCGACGGAAGTTTGTAGCCCAGATCTTCAGTCAGATCGAACGCGCATCGACGAGCGATGTGCACGCTATTACGCGCGGCGGCGGGGTGGTAAGCGGTAAAGCGTTCGGCCTGGGCGTGAGGGTCGCGCAGGAAAAACTCGTCGTTGGACAGCCGCTCACGGTGGGACTGCTCCAGCGTTTTGTGATGGCGGGTGGCCCTCATCACATCGTGCAAGCGGTGGCGGGATCGCTCGTGGTAGTGCACGTTGCCCGTTCCCACCACATCAATGCCGACAGTCTGCGCCAGCCGAACCAGAGCGTGATTACGCGGCACGTCGCCGTAGACCAGGTTGTCCTGCAGTTCGACAAAGACATTGGCGGAGCCAAACCAGCCAACGAGCTGACCAAGCAGGCGACGGGCTTCGGATTCCTCTCCATCTCCGACGAGCGACGGGATACGCCCGTGGGGGCAGCCGGTTAGCACGATCACCCCTTCCGCATGTTCGGCCAGCACACCCCAGGCGATCCAGGGATCCTTGCGCCGGGCGTCCTTCTCCTCAGCCCCGTTGAGGAAAAGACCATGGCCGTAGCTAATCAAGCGACAGAGGTTGGCGTAGCCTTCGCGGTTCTCAGCCAACAAGGTGAGGTGACTGCGGGGTGCCTCCGGATCGTCCCGCTCCGCCACACTCAATTCAACGCCGGTGATGGGACGAATATTGCGCAACCTGCACTCCTGCGCGAACTCCATGGAACCATAGAATCCGTTCGTATCGGTCAGGGCCAGTGCACGATAGCCAAGTTGGTAGGCGGCCTCCGCTATCTCCTCCACATGCGAGGCGCCATTCAGCAGCGAGTAGCAAGAGTGCAGGTGCAACTCCACGTAGGGAACATCATCAACGCCGGTGTGAGGAAAATCCGTGGCCAAGCCTCCCAGCCCAAGTGGCGGGGTACGGGGGACTACCGTGCAGGGGGGGGCGTGTTCGATTTGAGCAAGCTGCTCATCGCGATCGGGCCAGACCATGACTCGTCTCCTTGGGAGCGCTAGTAGCGCTGCTCAAACCAGGTGTCCACGATCTCGTCGTAGAAGAGAGTCAGGGAACGACCAACTTCAAGGTTGACGCGGTAGTAGGTGCGGGCGATGGGAGTGTCGCGCCACCACTCATCAACGATGCGCCAGACTTCATCAATCGTCTCAATCTGGTGGATCGGCCCCAGCGTCGGTTGGTTGGGGCGATCCCGTACGAAAGTGACTGTTAGTGGGCGCGATCGATCGTCGGTCTGGACGACCAACCTACGGGGCCGATTGACCGGTCCCAGTCCCTTTTTAATTCCCTCCGCAGGATCCGTCTGCCTGCCGTATATAAGCGGAGCGCGCGATGTCCGTTTCACTTTGCGGTGCTTTCCGGTGGCATAGCTAGGGGTCATAATCCATCAGGGCGTAACGACGTTCGGGAATTCGGCTCCACGGCTCCACTTCCACCACGCGTTTCATGGGCGACGTGCCGTAGCGGGTTTTGAGTTGGCGCATCATTTCGTCTAGCCGCGCCCGATGCTGGACACGGCCGGGGAAGAGCAGGGTCTGCTTGCCGCTCTCCTGGGAAAGTTCCAGAAGCTCCAATGAGAGGGCATCGACCGGCGCCGGGTATTGCACGCGCTCGAGAATTGTGCGCAGCACCCGCCAGCAATATTCGCGATCACTACTGGGCTCTTTCAGCGTTTGCTCGTGGCGCCAGATCCGGCCGTCCTCCGCCGTGATCTGCATGCACAAGGAGCGTATAAAGCGGCCTTTCAAGGTCCGATGCCGCAACACACGAACCAGAAGCTGCAGCATGCTGTACTGCACCGCTTCCCTGCTGACGAGAGGCGACTCCACCTCCATCGACTCATAAATACGCTCGCGGTACGGCCATGCCTGGATTCTCGTCGCATCGCGGCCGCAAGCGGCTTCCCAAGCCCAGCCCCCCTCGCGCCCAAATTGCGCTTCCACCGATGCCCGCGGCAAGTCGGCAAACGCCTCCAGGGTGTTAATTCCCAGGATCTGCATGCGCGTGATCAGGTCGTGGCCGATCGGGAGCAAGGCGATGGAACGGGGGCCAAGAAACGCTGCCGCGTCATGGGCTCCAACAACTTGGGTGCCGCCAGGCCTCGTCTCGTGAGCGGCGACATATGCCGTAAATTTGTGAGAGGCGATGCCCAGCCGAGGCCGAAGCCCCTCCGGTGTGGCGCGCCGAATCGCGTGGTCCAGCGCGTCGATCGTGGGGTAGAGACGTTCCAACCCCTGCACATCGGCGTAGACCCCGCCGGGCCCGGCCTCCTCCACCAGCGGACTGACGCCACCCAGCGCCTCAACGCATGCTGCGGCCGTCTGTTCATGGCGTGCGGGGTATGACTCCAAGACGGAGAGCGTAGCGCAGAGGTTGACGGCTTCACGCAAGGTCATGCCCGGCTGTACCCCACGTCGGATGGCAGCTGGTGTGGTCTGCAAAACGCGCAGGCCAGCCTCGTCAACAAGCACGACGGGCGAGTTGGCCAGCCCTGGCTGGCTGGCCAACTCGCAAGCAAGCGCAAAATTGGGGACGAGCAAACAGGCAATTTTCATGTCCGACCTTCGCTGAGGATGGACAGTCTAATAGAACTAATGTTCTATTCTCAAGGGGGTGGTGAAAATTCCCGATTCGGCCAGGAATCGTGAGAAAGGAAGTTACCGCAGCGTACTTGTCCCAAATCGTCTGCACTAAGCTCTCGAGGCCATCTTCCTAGACGTAGTAGCCAACCGTCTCGAGGCAAGTCTGCCCGGCAGCAAGGTCATCGACGAAGGAATTGATCAACCAGGACGTGGGCTCTTTGCTGGGGCCATGCGTCTCGCAAAGTACTTCCACATCACGGTAGATGGTCTGTGCGGAGCAGCTGCAGTCTTCGGCACGATCAGCCACGCGCGCGGCGCGCTGTCGAGTCAAGATCGGCAGGTGGCGATCCATCTGTTTCGTGGTCGGAATCTAGTTCGCAGACCGAGAAAGAGAGCGTGTCGCTACCTCGCTGGGGTGGCGAATTCGGCACTGCCCGGCAACGCGTCGCGCACCTCGGTCAGTAACGTCTCGGTCTCGTCCCAACCGACGCAAGCGTCCGTGATCGAGACGCCGTACTCCAACGAGCTCGGGTCGGCGCCGAGCTTCTGGTTACCGGGGTAGAGATGGCTCTCCAACATGCAACCGACGATGTCGGTGTCGCCCGCTGCCCGTTGCGCGAGGAGGTCACGCAGAACCATACCCTGGCGAGCGTGGTCCTTGTTGGAGTTGGCGTGGCTGCAATCAACGAGCAATTGCGGTCCCAAGCCGGCTTTGGTCAGAAGCGCTCGCGTCTGCGCGATCTCGGCGGCACCGAAATTGGGACCGTCCTTCCCGCCACGCAGGATCAGGTGACTGTCGGGATTACCCGTAGTGTGGATGACGGCCGTGTGGCCAGGTAAATCGCTACCGAGGAAGGCATGGGGAGCACGAGCGGACATCATTGCGTCAACGGCGATCTGCGAATCACCACCGGTGCCGTTCTTGAAGCCCACCGGCATGCTCAGACCGCTGGCCATTTGGCGGTGCGTCTGACTCTCCGTCGTACGCGCGCCGATCGCCGCCCATGCCGTGAGGTCAGCAAAGTACTGCGGCACAATCGGATCAAGGAACTCGGTCCCGGCCGGCAGTCCGATCTCACCGATCTCGATCAAGAGCCGGCGTGCCCGACGCAACCCTTCCGTAATGTCGAAACTGCCGTCCAGGTGGGGATCGTAGATCAACCCTTTCCAGCCAACAGTCGTGCGCGGCTTCTCGAAATAGACCCGCATGACGATAAAGACCTCATCCGCCACCTGATCCGCCAGCCGCTTCAGACGGGCAGCGTACTCGAGTGCGGCATCTTCATCGTGAATAGAGCATGGGCCCGCGATGACGAGCATACGCGAGTCTTCGCCACGCAAGATATCGCTGATCGTGGCACGCGCGTCGATCACAAGCTCTTCGATAGCGGGCGTGATCGGGAACTCGGCGATCAGTTCGTCGGGTGGGATCAGTGGCTCGCTGCGGGTGACACGAAGGTCAGAAGTCTGAGGAGTCATGCGGGACATAATCGCCTTCTCCAGGCTGGAGTGCAATCAACCTTTTTATGATCTCTGTCGGGATACAGTGGCCGCCAGCAAAAATCCCTCACTCGCCTACCTGGAATGGCACCTATGCTGCCGGGCAGATCGGGGTATGCCATGACGAAACCCTTGCTCGCTCTCACCCTCGGAGACCCTTGTGGCGTCGGTGCAGAGGTCGTCGTCAAGGCGCTGGCTGATCCGGCTGTCGCCGAACTGGCGCGCGTCGTAATCGTGGGATCAATCGCGACTCTACGAGCAGCAACAGTGATTACCGGATATACAGATCTCGAACTGCGCCTGATCGCCTCCGTCGATCAGGCGGGTGAACCCGGCGTGCTCTCTGTGCTCCGGAACGACGATGCGGAATCCAGCTTTCCGATTGGCGAGCAATCTCGAGAGGCAGGTGCTGCCTCGCACAGCTGGGTGGAGACCGCCACCGAGCTGGCACTAGCCCAACGCGTCGATGCGATCGTGACAGCACCCGTTAACAAAGGGTCCTGGCGCCTGGCCGACAGCCCCGACATCGGCCACCAGGAAGTCTTCCGGCGGCTGAGTGGGGCCGAGACGGTAGCGACTATGTTGGTCAGCGGCGTTTTGCGATGCGTACATCTCTCCACCCATCTCTCACTGACCGACGCGGCGGCGGCGGTGACGCAGGGGCGTGTCTTGCGCTACCTCGAGCTGACCGATGCAGTCTTCCGCAGCTGGGGCGTCGAGAGTCCGCGGATCGGAGTCGCGGCGCTGAATCCGCATGGCAGCGACGGCGGGTTGATCGGCGACACCGAGGCACGCGAGATCTCCCCCGCCATAGTCGCCGCTGCGGCGGCCGGGATCGACGCGCAAGGGCCCATACCAGCAGATTCCGTCTTCAATCAGGCTCTCGCCGGGCAATTCGATGTAGTCCTGGTGATGTACCACGACCAGGGACACATTGCGATCAAGGTGCATGGGTTTGAGGAAAGCGTCAGTGTCAATCTCGGCGTGCCCTTCATCCGTACCTCCGTGGACCACGGAACGGCATTCGACATCGCAGGTCGGGGCAGGGCAGACGCCACCAGCATGGTGGAGGCGATCAAGCTTGCAGTACGTCTCGCCGAACGACGCGGGCTCTCATAATCCTCCTCTCCCTGTCCCGCCTCTCGAGGCCCAAAGCCGGGCGCTCGACGTACTACGGATACGACGTGGTCTCGGCGTGCGACGATCACGACGCCCAATGATGACCTGCACATTCAGCTCGGCAACTCAACGAGAACTCGCCCGAGCCACCCGAAATCTGTGGCACAATCGTGATCTCGGCATCGACCGGCACTGGCTCGGAGAGGCCAGTACTGACGACGTTATCATTGATCGCCACGGAAACGCCGGGTGCAATGAGGTCTCCCTGCATGACACGATCACGCAACCTGGGAAATCGCCGCCCGACGTCCCTAAAAACTTGCCGTAAGGTTTGGCCTTCAGCTTCAATCCGCGATGCACCGTCAGCGAGTTGGCGCATCTGCGGCGGTACGATCAGGATGGGCATGGGCGATCGAGCCAGCGTCTTCGACCGTTGTAGCCAGACGCGCATTGGGGCCGCCAGACGCCTGGCACGAAGAGCGCACCGATCCCCCCGCCGTCCTGGTCTTCGACGGCGAATATGCGATCAGCGATCACCTGTTGAATCTCGAATTGTTCGCGCAGGGACCGAATGGTGACTCCCTCTTTCTCGTGGATCGGAACTCGTCTGTCCCTCGCGTACGTCTAGCAACATACACTCATCCATATCGCGGAATTCAGCGATCGATTGCAGAGTACGATACGGCGCCAAGTCGGCAGTCCGTCGAGCAGAAAAGCTCCGTGCCAACAGAGCCCGATCGGGGAACGGGGTTTCCCATCAATTCGGAGGAACACGCGCGACGAATCCGCTGGCCTTAATCCTCCAGCGAACGCTCCACGATCGCCCGCGGACTCATAGGTAGCTTGGCCATTCGCAGGCCAGTGGCCTGATAAATCGCTTCGCGCAAAGCCGGCGCGGGCGGAACGATGGGAACTTCACCCACACCGCGGACTCCATACGGGTGTCCGGGATTGGGTACCTCGACAAGATGCGTATCAAGCATCGGCAGATCGAGAGCCGTCGGCATGCGGTAGTCCAACAAGCTGGCGTTACGCAAGGTGCCCTCGTTGTCGTAGAAGTACTCCTCATTGAGTGCCATACCGACACCCTGGGCAACGCCGCCCTGGAGTTGACCTTCCACATAAGCGGGGTGAATCGCGGTGCCCACATCTTGGACCGCGGTATAACGCAAGACGTCGACCTTACCGGTCTCCGGATCCACCTCAACGTCAACGATATGAGTCGCGAAGGCCGGGCCCGAAGATGTCTTGTTGACGTCCGCCCGTCCCACGATCATACCGCCGCTGCCTGGCAGCTTCTGAGCCATCTCCTTGAAGCTGAGCACCCGTTCGTTACCGTCGGCATCCTCGGGTCCCACGATCGTGCCGTCATCCCGGTACTCGACCTGGTCGGTGTCGACCTCCCACACTGTCGCGGCGCGTGCGGCCATCTGCTGACGGATATCCTGTGCCGCCTCGTAAGCGGCCCAGCCACCGGCAAAGGTCGTGCGCGATCCTCCCGTCACCTGTGTGTACCCAACGGAGTCAGTGTCAACGACGTGCGGCCTGACGTCTTCCGCGCCGATCCCCAGTGTCTCTGCCAGTTGCATGGCGAGCGAGGCTCGTGTGCCACCGATGTCGGTAGAGCCCAGCACCAACGAGACGGTCCCGTCGGCATTGACCTGCGCATACGCGCTGGACTCGAAGCCGATGTTGAACCAGAAGCCCTGGGCGACACCGCGGCCGCGGTTCTCTCCCTCCAACTCGGAGTTCCAGTGTGGGGAGCTTTGGGCCGCCTGCATCGTCTCAACGTTGCCGATCACACCAAACTTGGCACCATCGGCGCGTTCGGTTCCTTCGACGGCCGCATTCTTCAAACGCAGCTCGAGCGGGTCGATTTCCAATTGTTCCGCTAGCTCGTTGAGCACCGACTCCGAAGCGAACTCGGACTGTGGCGCTCCGGGAGCACGATAAGCCGCGGTCTTGGGCTTGTTAACAACCACGTCGTAGCCATCCACGATCTGGTGCTCGATCTCGTAGGGGGCGAAAACACACATGGCGCCGGCCCCAACTGGGGAACCGGGGTAGCCCCCCGCCTCGAAAGCGAGGTAGGCCTCAGCTGCAGTCAGCGTGCCATCCTTCTTCGCGCCCATCTTGATTCGCATGTAGGTCCCGGAAGTAGGCCCGGTTGCCTGCAAGACGGCATCGCGCTCCATCGTCAGTTTGACCGGCTTGCCGGTCAGTTTCGACAGAAGCGCCGCGACAGGTTCCAGGTAGATCGGGATCTTGCCACCAAAGCCGCCGCCGATCTCCATCGGCACGACCTTGACCTTGGAAACTGGGACGCGCAGCAACTCGGCCACGCTGTCGCGCACGGGGAAGGAGCCCTGCGTGCTGGTCCAGACAGTCAGATGACCGTCCTGGTTCCAGAAGGCGGTGCCATTGTGCGGCTCGATATAGCCCTGGTGCACCATCGTGGTTTCAAACTCGCGCTCGATCACCACGTCGGCTTCCTCGAAGCCCTTTGCCACATCGCCCTTGCTGAACTGAATGTGACTAGCAACGTTTGATGGGCTGTCCGACTTCTCACCAGCCACGTTGGTGGTGTGCAAGTCCTCGTGCAACAGGGGTGCGGAGCCCAGCATCGCGTCCCGTACATCGAGCACAGGCGGCAGTGGCTCGTAGTCCACTTCGATCAGCGCCAGCGCATCCTCCGCAACGTGCGAATCGGTCGCAGCAACCGCGGCCACTGCGTGCCCGGTGTAGAGGACTTTGTCAGAAGCCATGACGTTGTCCATCAGCCACTTGAGTTTGGCCGCGCTCTCTCCCATGTCAACGATCTTGTCCGGCGCTGCCGGGAAACTTGCGTTGGTGACGACAGCCTTGACGCCAGGCAGAGCCTCGGCCTTGGAAATGTCGATCGACTTAATCCGCGCGTGCGCGTGCGGGCTACGCAAGATCTTGCCGATCAGCATGCCCGATAGCTTGATGTCCGCACCGTATTCTGCGCGCCCTGTGACTTTGTCCACGCCGTCGTGGCGGATCGGGCGACTGCCGACGACCTTATATTCGCTGGTGACCACTGGCTCCTCCTATGTCGATGTTTCGGCTAGCTGCTGATCTGACCGGCGGCCTTCTCAACCGCACGAATGATCTTGTCATACCCCGTGCAACGACAGAGGTTGCCCGCCAACCAGAAGCGGATCTCGTGCTCGGACGGGTTGGGGCTCTGCTCCAGCAAAGCCTTCGACGCCATCAAGAAACCCGGCGTGCAGATGCCGCACTGCAGCGCGGCCTCCTCAAGGAAAGCCTGTTGTAGCGGATGCAACGTCTCACCTTCGGCTAAACCTTCGACGGTTTGCACGTCCGCGTCCTCAACCTCAGCCGCCATGACCAGACAGGAGTTCACAATCCGTCCGTCCAAGATGACGCAACAGGCGCCGCAGTTGCCGTTGTTACAGCCTTCCTTCGCCCCCGTCAGACCAACGCGGTCACGCAGAGCCTCAAGCAGACTGTCGCGCTCACTGGCCAAGAACTCGGTCGGCTCCCCATTGATCTTCGTGTTGATGATGATGCTGTCGCTCATGCGTCCAACCCCCGTGCTCGATTAGCGGCGCCCAGAATCACTCGTTGGCTGAGGACCGCGGACAGATGCTTACGCTGTTTGACCGAACCGCGCATGTCATCGATCGGTGTCGCCGCCTCACGGGCCGCCGCTGCGGCTGCGGCAATCGTCTCGTCCGTCAACGCGTTACCCACGAGCGCCTCCCCGCCGGCTGGGACGAAGAGCGGGGTGGCGGCCACGGCACCGATAGCAAGACGCGCATGCGTCACGGTGTCACCGTCGAGTTGAAGGCTGGCCGCTGCGTTAACCACAGCAATATCCATTTCATTGCGCGGGATAAACCGAAGAAAACGTGCTCCGCTGTTGGGACGGGGAGCAGGGAACGAGATAGAGACGAGCAACTCGCCGGCAGCAAGCACGTTCTGTCCCGGTCCAGTGCAGAAATCCTCTACAGGCACGGAGCGAATTCCGTCGGGGCCCGCGATGTTGGCCTTCGCCTCCAGCACGATCATTGCGGGGATGCTGTCCGCCGCCGGCCCAGCATTGCAGAGGTTGCCTCCGAGGGAGGCACGTCCCTGAATCGCCGTTCCGCCGATGAGGGACGCGCAATCGATGATCGCGGGATACGCTTCCCGGATCTGGGAGTCCCCATAGAGTCGGTAACAGGGCGTTGCCGCACCGATCGTGAGGCCGGCGTCGGCATCAAAATCGATTGCCATCGCTTCCGGAATAGCTTTGATATCGACGAGGACGTCGATATCCTGGGTCCGCTCTCGCGCGTTGACGATGAGATCGGTGCCGCCCGCGAGGACTCGGGCCCCTGGGCCGTTGTCCGAGAGTAGGCTCACCGCCTCATCCACCGTCACTGCGCGTGCATATTTCAGTGGCTGCACGTAGTCAGTCCTCCTTGCACACGTCTACCAAGCCGCAGTGGAGGATAACCGATTCAGGCCGTTGAGTCCTTCGCGGTCGGGAATTCGTCGACTTCCCGACTCGTTGCCTCGTTTGAATCGGACAACCCGAGCATCCGTAGGAAGCCGTAGCCTATGACAGCCGCCACGAACGAGGCAGCCAAAATCCCTATCTTGGCCTCCTCGATCAACGCTTGATCATCATAGGCCAAGCCGGCGATGTAGATAGCGACCGTGAAGCCGATCCCGGCCAAGAGCGAAACCCCTGCTACCTGACGCCAACGGATCGCATCCGGCTTGATCGCCAGGCGAAAGCGCACCGCAAGCCAAGCGAAGAGCAGGACGCCCAAGAACTTGCCTCCGATCAGACCAATTGCGATACCCCAGGCAATCCTGGAGGACAACGCGTCGCTTATCACCCCACCCCCCAACTCCACGCCAGCGTTAGCGAGAGCAAAGATGGGAATTACAACAAAGGCGCTCCAAGGCGAGAGAAAGTGTTCCACCCGTTGCAGCGGTCCGGCAGACTCGCGTGTCAACTCCTCTATCTCACGAACAGCTTCGATCGCCGTCTCTTCTCGGGTGTGCACATTGGGCTCAGCCAATGCCTCTTCAAAGAGGGCAACGCGGCGGCTAATTTGCCCGGGTAAGCGGTCGGCGTCATAAAGCGCGCTGGCGGGGGTCATCAGTCCGAGGGCCACACCAGCAATGGTCGCTTCTACGCCCGACTCAAACGTAGCCAGCCACAGCCCAATCCCAGCCAGGATATAGGCCGGAATCGCGCGGATGCCGATCCGCTGCATGACAAAGATCAAAGCGATAAAGCCGAAGGCAGCCGCCAACCAATCAAATTCGAGATTATCAGTGTAAAAGATCGCAATGATCAGGATGCCGCCGATGTCATCTGCCACAGCCAGCGCAAGCAGGAAAACCTTGAGCTGAATCGGGATACGATTGCCCAACAGGGTCAGAACACCAATAGCGAAGGCGATATCCGTCGCGACAGGAATACCCCAACCGGCGCCCCCACCCGAGTTGAGATTCATCAAGGTGAACAGCGTGGCTGGCACAACCATGCCGCCTATCGCTGCGAAAGCCGGGAAGGCCGCGGCACGGCGGTCGGCAAGTTCACCGTGGATGACCTCGCGCTTGATCTCCATCCCCACCACGAAGAAGAAGAGGACCATCAAGGCGTCGTTGACCCAATGTCCGAGCGACTCCTCCAACGTGATGATGTCGAAGTCAAAGATGATTGGAGTGTGCCAAAATGACTCGTAAGAATGGCCATCGATATTAGCCCAGACGAGGGCAATCAGCGCGGCAAGTACAATCACGATGCCAGCTGCGGCTTCGATCCGCATGAACCGGATAGTGGGCCGCACAACGAAGCGCGGCAACGGGCCAACGCCCTGCCGCCACGGGGGCTGGAAAATCTCCTGCACAGGTCGTTGCTCGTCCGCCATGGCCCCACGTTCCAACTGAAGGTCCGACCTAGTGTCGGCCAGATCTGCTAGCCAAGAATCAAGCCGCCCGGATCACGGCGGTCCAACCAACACCCATCGACGAGAGTTCAAGCTAACGATCCGGATTGTTGCAGTCATCCACCAACGGGGAAACGACGACTGACAGCCAGACGATATAACGGTCAGACAGTGAAGTAGGCAGCCTTGGGGTGAGTCGTGATAATTGCCGAAGTCGACTGCTCCGGATCGAGCTGGAACTCCTCCGACAGGGAGATCCCTATCTCCTCTGGTTGCAGGAGCTCGAACAAGAGTGCCTGATCTTCGAGATTGGGACAGGCAGGATAGCCAAACGAGAAGCGCGCACCACGGTAGCGGCCCGCGATGAGGTCTCTTACCCCCACGCCATCCTCGCCCGCGATACACAGCTCCTGGCGAAAACGGCGATGCCAAAACTCC
>CAZZMQ010000007.1:0-13461 GCA_964655365.1 uncultured Dehalococcoidia bacterium
TTCACCAAGTACGTACCCGACCTCTCGATCATCGTCGCTTACGGGCAGATTCTACCGCCATCCGTGTTGCAAGTACCCGCGCATGGCACGCTAAATGTGCATGCGTCTTTACTCCCGCGATGGCGAGGTGCGTCGCCGATCCAAGCAGCAATCTTGGCCGGCGATGCCGAGACCGGCAGCACGATCATGCTGGTCGACGAGACCGAGGACCACGGACCAACGCTAGCTCAGCGGCCGGAACCAATCCGGGCCGACGACGACGCTGGGACGCTCAGCGACCGCCTGAAACAGGCTGGAGCGGAATTACTGCTCGAAACCATTCCCCCCTGGCTCGCGGGCGACATCGCACCCGCGGCGCAGGACGAGACACTGGTCACCCACGCACGGCGGATCAAGAAGCAGCAGGGCCAGATCGATTGGACTCTTCCCGCCCGCGAGATCGAGCGGAAGGTGCGCGCGTTCTCGCCCTGGCCCGGAACCACAACATTATGGCACGGCCAGCCGCTGCGGATCTGGCAAGCAAGCGTGGGATCCGAAAGCACTGAAAAAGCCGGAACGGTGGTCGCAGTCAACGAAACAATCGACGTCGCTACGGGAGAGGGTCTATTGCGGATTGGGCGACTACAACGGGCAGGCAAGGGTGAAATGACGGCAGTCGAGTTCGCGCATGGCGGGCGGGAACTGCTCGGTGCAGTCCTGGGGGAGCAATGACTGCACCTCCCCGGCAAACAACACTAATGGAACTCAATCAGAGGGAGCTAGGCACGGTCCTGGCCGAGCTCGGCGCACAGCCGTTCCGCGCGCGTCAAATCTGGCGCAACGTACATCATCGCTTCGAAACGGACTTCGAAGCGATGACTGATCTTCCCGCCTCGCTGCGGGAAATCCTGGCTCAGCGCCTGCGTATCGCTCCGGCTGAAGTGGTCTCGGACCTAAGCAACAACGATGGCTCGACAACAAAATCACTCTTGCGTCTCGATGATGGCGAGCTCGTCGAGGCTGTTCTGATGCGCTACGACCCCTTCGGGCGGCGGCGCACGCGCAAGACCGTCTGCGTTAGCAGTCAGGCGGGATGTGCCATGCGCTGCGTCTTCTGTGCGACGGGGGTACAAGGCTACCGACGTCAGCTCAGTGCCGGCGAAATGTTGGTCCAAGTGCTGCAACTGGGCCACGTGGCGGCGCAAGAAAAGTCGCGGTTGACCAATGTTGTCTTCATGGGAATGGGGGAGCCGCTGGCCAATTACGATGCGCTGGACATTGCATTGCAACGCCTGAGCGACCCCGACGGATTCGCCATGAGTCCGCGCCGAATCACCGTCTCCACGGTAGGACTCTTGCCCGGAATACAGCGACTCGGAGTCGACCACCCACAAGTGAACATCGCAATCAGCCTGCACGCTCCGGATGACGCACTGCGCAAGGAACTAGTGCCTGTACCCGGAGCCTCACTAGGAGAGTTGATCAAGGCCGCGCACGCCCACATTTCGGCGACAGGCCGGCGTATCTCGTTCGAGTACGTCCTGCTGGCGGGCCTAAACGATGCACCGACACAGGCACGCGCGCTCGGCAAGCTATTACGCGGCCTCAACTGCCACGTGAACCTGATACCGATCAACCCTTCGCCGGGCGTCGTGGGAAAGCGTCCCACACGTACGGCAACACTGGCCTTTCAGTCAGCTCTAACAGAAGCGGGAGTCGGAGCGACGGTGCGCGTCGAGAAGGGGCGAGACATCCTAGCCGCCTGCGGGCAACTGCGGGGCGATCGGGTTGAGTCGGGGAGCTGAGCTACCCGCTCGAACCATCGACTGAAGAGTCCGAGGAAGGTACAGCACCCTCCTCGCCGGGATCGCCCTCGGCACCCTCTTCGCCCTCGGCCAGCTCGCCCTCGAGCCCCTCCCCGAGATCCTCTTCTTGCTCCTCCTCTTCGAGACGGGGCGCAACGACGGTCGCGACTTGTGCAGTCTCGTCGGCGAGGGGACGAACGTTGGGAGGCAAGGTGAGGTCGGAAACATGGATCGCGGCGCCAAAGTGGTCCAAGCCGCTGATGTCGACCACGATCTCGGCCGGCATATCCAACGGCAGTGCCTCTAGAGCAATAGTGTCCATCGTCAGAACCAATGTACCGCCGTTGGCCACGGCCTCCGCATCGCCAGTCAACCGAAGGAGAGCATCGGATTGGATCAAGCGGCTCAAGTCGACTTGATAGAACTCGACGTGCAGCACCTCACCGCTAACATGATTGCGATCGACGTGCCGCAGAACGACGGGCCGGATCTCTTTTTCACCCTCTACCTGCACCTGCACCACTGAGTTACGCGGCACGGAGCGAAAGACGCTACGCACCTCATCTAGCGGCGCCTGAACTGCGAGCGAGTCCAATCCACGACCATAAAGATTTCCCGGCACCAATCCCTCACGACGCAGGAAACGGACCTTTTTACCGGTGATCGCCCGCTGGGCGAGTGTGAGCTGAGCTTTGTCGGCCATGGCGGTCCTCGATTGGGAACTTCGGTTGCGGCCTCGCGAGAAACCGTCGGTCGCTGCGATCCATTATGCGCATCGCTGCCGTCAGAGGCGAGCGAAGAGCTACATGAGTGTAGAGCGCATATCAGGCAGCAAGCCGATCCCCGCAGGCCTACTTTCCCGTAGCCTCTGGCGTAACCGACGCTCACGCTATACACCAACCGCCCTGAGCCCAGGGGAACAGGGGGCGACCATGCAGCTCAACCACCTTCAATTAGGCAAAACCAGATCCCTAATCAGCGGGATCGGCCGATCGACTGCGGAGCAATTCGCTCCAATGAGGGGGAAGACGATGCTGGATACACACAAACGGCCCCAAGTGCGGCAAGCACCAAACGCAGCCGCGTGCTTCTACCGCCTCGCCACCTCTGTGGCGGGCGGCATAGCTGATGCTACAGAGGGGTGAGTCGCTGCAGAATGGCAGATCGCGATTGGGCAGATGGTCGATCGAGACAGCTTGTCACCCCTGATTGTGCCGCTAGTTTCAGACGCCAGCGACTGCCTCAGCGAGACAAAAATCAGACTTAACGGGAAGAGATACGACCACTCCATCCTGGGAGTTGCTCCGTAGAAACCACTCGCCCGATGAACCAATCATCTACTTCAACTACCTCTACTCGACGCCGATCGGCCAAACTGCTGGGCGTGGACGTCGGTGGCACCTTCACGGACTTTGTGTACTGGGACGGGAAAGCACTGCACCTAGCCAAGCGTCCCTCGACGCCGATCGACCCTTCGAAAGCTGTCCTGTCCGGCATCGCCGACGAGGGGTGGGCGCCTCTGGAGGTTGTGCACGGTTCGACGGTGGCAACGAACACGCTGCTAACCCGCACCGGTGCCCGCACCGCATTGATCACAACAAAAGGCTTCCGCGACACGCTCGTAATCGGGCGACAAGCTCGGCCCTACCTCTACGCTCTCCATCCCGAGCGGCGTCCACCGCTCGTCCCAAGTGAACTGCGCTTCGAAGTCGATGAACGGATCGCGGCCGACGGCAGCATCGTCACCGACTTAAACGAGAAAGAGTTGACCGAGGTCATTTCACGGATTTCCCGCTCCGACGTCGAAGCCGTCGCAATCTGCCTACTCTTCAGCTTCGTCAACCCAATCCACGAGAAACGCGTGGCGGAGCAAGTTCGCCTGCTTGGTCTGCACGTCTCCACCTCGCATGAAGTGCTACCGGAGCATCGCGAGTTTGAACGTATGAGCACCACAGCCGCCAACGCCTTTGTCGCCCCGGTCATGGCTCGCTACTTGAGAGCGCTCGAAGATGGCCTTTCCCCCAAGCAAGGAGACAGCATTCGACTGCGGATCATGCAGTCAAATGGAGGCAGTATCAGCGCGGCGCAAGCAGGCCAGGAGGCGGTACGGACGGCCCTTTCTGGGCCGGCCGGCGGCGTGGTAGGCGCGTTCGCTTCAGCGCGCACGGCGGGCATTGAGAACACAATCACCTTCGACATGGGCGGAACATCTGCCGACGTCAGCCTCTGTCCCGGCCGGATCCTTGAGCGCACCGATCTCAGTGTGGACACCATGCCGATCAAAACTCCGGCGGTGGACGTCCATACCGTGGGCGCGGGCGGCGGCTCGATCGCCTGGATCGACACTGGGGGCGCACTTCACGTCGGTCCGCAAAGCGCCGCGGCGGAACCGGGACCCGCAGCCTATGGACGCGGCGAACTTCCCACAGTTACAGACGCCCACACGGTGCTGGGCAGGCTGCGGCCGGATCGATTCCTGGGGGGAACAATGCCGCTGTACCCCGATCGAGCGAAACGTGCTTTGGCTACAATCGCCGACTCCTTCGCGGGGGACATCTACAAAGCTGCGCAGGCCGTAGTCGACGTCGTGAACGCCAATATGGTGCGGGCACTACGCAGAATTTCGGTAGAGCGTGGCTTCGATCCGGCACAATTCAGTTTGGTCGCTTTCGGCGGAGCGGGCCCGCTACATGCTTGCGACCTGGCCGAAGAATTGGGCATCCCCACCGTGCTAATACCGGGCATGCCCGGGGTCCTCTCCGCTGCAGGGATGCTGCAGGCGGATGTAACCAAGGACGTGGAGCAGGGGATGGTCTATCGCGTCCGTGCATCGGATCACGGCGTCGTGACCGTGCTACGAGACGCTTTCACAAGCCTGGAGGCTCGGGCGCGCGAAGCGCTAGCGGCCGACGGATACCACCGCGGAGTGCGCGTCGAACGTAGTCTCGACGTACGTTATGTCGGTCAATCACATGAACTAACGGTCCCGTTGGGCCGCTCGGTCAGCGCTGCCACCGTACGCCACACGCTAGCCGCCGCGCATGACGAGCGGTTCGGCCACGCCAACCCAAATCGCGACATCGAGATCGTCGTCGCTCGGGTAAAATCGCGCTCGGCCGGATTCCAAGGGTTCACCTCGGCCAGTGGACAGGAACTCGCCAGAGCCGAAAACGAAAAGAAGAAGACGACGGCCACCATCGTCTGGGACCGCCCACGACAGACAACAATTCTGGAACGCGCAGAGTTTCAGCGCGAAAACCCAGCCCGGACCAGCCTACTCGGCCCTGCGATCCTGACCCAACTCGACACCACCACGCTGGTCCCACCCGGCTGGCGGGCAGAACCTGACCACCAGGGCGGCGGAAATCTGATCCTGCGGAGGGACGCATGACCGTCGTACTGGCGTTGGTCGGGATGGAAGCAGAGGCCGTCGGGGCGGAGGTGGGGCGTCGCCTGAGGGGGCCAACAGTGGTTATCCCCTACGACAGCATGCTCATCGAGTGGCCGATCACTCCCCCAGAAGATTGGGAGACCCTCGCGGCGTTAACCGGGCAGCAAGCCAAGTTGCTCTGTGCGGGCTACGTAAAGGCCGGTTATCACGTAATGCTGGTCGGCAACTTCTCCCGCGAGCCACTCGAAGGTCCCAACGATGCCCAGATCAATTCGATCCTGCGACTGATGTCGATGGTTCCTGGCGTGCATTCGGAGCGCGCAGACCTTGATCCGATTCTGGAACGCGCCGCCGCCGCGCTCCGGATCGTGGCGCAGCTTCCAGTCGAGGAGGTTTCCGGTGGCAACTAAACTCGCAACCAATACCACATCCGACTGGACAGCCAATCCGGCCCGACTTGCGATCTTCAACTCGCTAGTTGCCTCCGCCGCGGAGGAGATGGGCGCGACGCTGCGCCACACGGCTCTTTCGCCCAACATCAAAGAACGCGAGGATTATTCTTGCGCCGTCTTCGATTCCGAAGGACAACTCCTAGCTCAAGCAGCGCACATCCCGGTGCACTTGGGCGCCATGCCTGAGTCGGTGCGGGCCGTCGAATCGCTCGCACCGTGGACGCCGGGAGACGTAGCAGTGCTGAACGATCCCTATCTGGGCGGCACTCATTTGCCAGACGTGACGATGGTCTCACCAGTGTTCGCCAATTCGGCCTCCATCGGGCGGGGGCCCATCGGCTTCGTGGCCAGCCGTGCACATCAGGCCGATATAGGGGGTATGGCCCCGGGATCAATGCCGGTCGCAGCGGAGTTGGTCCAAGAAGGCTTGATCATCCCGCCCGTGCGGCTCCACAGAGGTGGTGAACTGGTCGAAGAAACGCTATCCATCATCTTGCGCAACGTTCGCACGCCCGACGAGCGGCGCGGCGATTTTGACGCACAGATCGCAGCGCAACGAGTCGGCACAGAACGGCTCCAGGCGTTGGTGTTGCGGCTGGGCCTGTCACAGTTTCGCCGTGCGGCAAGGGGCGTACTCGACTACGGTGAGCGCCTAGCGCAATCCGCCATAGAAACCCTACCCAACGGGATCTACTGCTTTGAAGACGCCATGGATGACGACGGCCATCGAGCGGGGCCCGTCCCAATCGTCGCACAGCTAACAATCTCTGATCGCGCGATGAAACTGGACTTCACAGGTACGGCACCACAACGGGCAGCCTCGATCAACGCCGTCTCCGCCGTCACACGGTCGGCCTCATACTACGTCCTGCGGTGCCTCCTGCCGCCCGGCGCGCCCATGAACGGTGGTCTGTTCCGGCCCTTTAGCTTCATCTTGCCGAAGGGTAGCCTCGTCAACGCGCAGCCACCCGTGGCTGTAGCAGCCGGCAACGTGGAAACTAGCCAGCGCATCGTCGACGTGATCTGGGGCGCGATGGGCCAGGCACTGCAGGGTCGCATGCCAGCAGCTTCTAGCGGAACGATGAACAACCTCACCGCAGGCGGTATCGACCCCCGCAACGACAGCCCTTGGGCCTATTACGAGACTAGTGGCGGCGGCCTCGGCGGCGGACCAGCGGGACCGGGCCTTCCAGCGACCCACAGCCACATGACCAACACCCTAACCACACCGGCCGAGGCGCTGGAACTCGCCTACCCGCTGCGCGTACTCGAGAACAGCGTAAGGGCGGACAGCGGGGGGGACGGGCAGCACCCCGGCGGCGACGGCGTAGTACGTAGAACCGAATTCCTCGCTCCAGCAACGGTAACGATCATCAGCGAGCGACGTCTCTCATCGCCCTGGGGATCAGCCGGTGGCAAACCTGGTGCCCGAGGGCGCAACACGCTGGAGCGGGCCGGTGTCGAAAAGCCGTTGGCGGGCAAAGCCGTGTTCCAGGTAGAGCCAGGCGACATCGTACGCCTGGAGACGCCCGGGGGGGGGGGCTGGGGACCGCCCTCGACCACCATCACGGCGTCGCAAGACCCTGTAACGGATCGTAGATCGGCGCGCTAAACTGAAGGCGGAGACTACCATGCCTGACCGACTCGAACGCGACATCGACGATGTGCTCGATAAGATCGAAGACTTCGAGTGGCATCGCCAGCTGCGTCGTCCCAGCAAGATGCGGCAAGCGTGGGATGGGTTATGGCGGGGCGCCTCGGATGCGATCGGCGGCCGATTGGCTTGTTTCACCGCCGGGCATCTAATGCTGGCGGGATTCCTGATTCTGGTTTTCGGAATCGTGGTTTTACGGGGTCTGGGACTCTGGTTCATGCTGGCGGGCATGATCCTTTTCTTGCTCGGCCTATTCCTAAACATGCGGGGGAGCGGATCCAGCGATAGTGGTAATTCGTCCGCGGCTCGTGGCGGATTCTGGCGCGACCGATACATCGAATACGACCCGGAACCGCGCAGCATTCGCCGCCTATTCCGGCGTCGGCGTCGATAACGCCTTCCATCACCTTGCGAGTATTGGAACCGTCATCTCGATCCAGTCTCGTGCTTCTGCTTCCACTGTTAGCGGCACATATCCTGGTCGCCTGCAACTCATCAGCGCCGCGCGGTATCGTCGGCGAAACAGAACCACTTTCCGCCTCTGAGCAGCCTGTGAATGGCTACGCACCTGCTGACGCCCAAGATAAATCAGCGCGAGCTGCAGACCCGGAACCCGATCCAAACAGCAAAAGGTCAAACAATCTGGGTCCGAGCCCAGATGACGACATCGAGGAACCCGTCGGGGACGTCGCACTGCTCGATGCAGCGCGCGATTACGACAACACTTTCGCGCTCGGTATCCTAGAAACTCTTAGTCGTACGATCGGCCCTAGAGCACGCGGTACTCCGGGCGAAACTGCAGCGGCAAACTTCCTTGTCCAAACGTTCACAGAGTTGGGCTATGACGTGCAACGACAGACGTTCACGCTTCCCTTCGACACGGTCACGACAGTCGCACTCACCATCGAAGGAGAGTCGCTTCCGGCCAGCGCTTTACGCGGAACGACGAGCGGGGAAGTCACAGCGCCAGTCGTGGTGGTGCCGGGCCTGGGTAGCCTGAGTGACTTCGCAGGTATCGAAGTGGATGGGGCAATCGTCCTGATTGAGAGGGGCGTACTTTTCTTCCAGGACAAAATCGCGAATGCGGCGGCGGAAGGCGCAAGGGGTGTGCTGATCTTCAATAACGAGGAGGGAGGCTTCGATGGCGCCTTAGGGACCACCTCGCCGATCCCAGCCGTGACGCTGGATCGCTCGACCGGAGTCTCCCTACGTGAACGGGTGGAGAAAGGACCGATCAGGGGAACCCTGAGAGTCGAAGGCGGGCGCACACCGCTCGTCTCGGAGAACATCATCGCATCGAGTGGGACAGAAGATTGCCGGATCTACGTGGGGGGGCACTACGACACCGTCGTCGATGTCCCTGGTGCAAACGACAACGCGAGTGGCACTGCTCTCGTGGTGGCACTGGCGCAAGCGTTCGTCGGCGTTGAGGGCTCGGATTTGGTCTGTTTCGTGGGTTTCGCCGCGGAAGAGGCGGTAGGGGGGTTCGCTGGGCTCGGCGGGAGCAGCTTCCTGGTCAGCGAGCTCACCGCAAGCGGCGCAATCGCCGAGGTCTCAGCGATGCTTAATCTCGATGTCGCCTCCGGCGGGACAAATACGGTCATCCTCATCGGCACGACTGACCTCACCCTCACCGCTGCCAAAATAGCCGCAGAGTTGGACATCAACACCAGACTCGGATCGCTACCAGCCATGACGGGATCAGACCATTCCAGCTTCCAGTCAGCCGGTGTGCCTGTCCTTTTTCCCACCATTTTCGGGGCGAGGATCCACGTGCCGGAAGATAACTTCGACAGCGTCGAACCCGCCATTCTGGACTCCGTGGGGAGACTCTCACGTGACGTACTGCAGTGCTTAATAGTGGAAGCCGGCGGCGGCCTCGCACCCCCTACGGGGTGTGACCTAACGCCATCCTAACGGAAACAGCCTACAGGGATTCCCCGAGAAACTTCCGGGCGCACAGAAATACCGTTCGGCAAGGCGGGTCTACAATCGTCCGAGGAACGGGTATCGAGAGTGGAGTCGATGCGTGGCCGTACGGATTCTGATCATCACCATTAGTTCGGCGATGCTAGTGCTGGGGGGCTGCGGCGACAGCGGGGCACCCGACCGGCCAACCCCGGAGGAGATCGCGGCTCCCGCGGATCCGGCCTCAATTCCCGTTGAGGCGCTGCCAAATCCGCTGCCGGAGCCCGTCATCATTCGAGATGATGGCGTCACCGTCGAAGAGGAACGGCGCGATGAGATTCTCTACATAGTGCAACCAGGCGATTCACTCGGCGCTATCGCAGCCTTCTTCGAAGTCGACCCCACCGAGTTACAACGGATCAACGGGATAGTCGACCCTAGCGTGCTGCGCGCGGGCGACGAGTTACGGGTGCCGGTCCAGGAAGGGACCGAGTCTGAGCGTATCGCCGCGTCTCAGGATATGGATGAGATCGAGCCGATCGCCCCCCCACCAGGCGAAGAATACGTGGTTCAACCCGGCGACAACCTCTATGAGATAGGCCTAGTTTTCGGCGTCAGTTACCTAGAATTGCAATCGTACAACCGTTTAACAGAGTTCGAGTCCGTAAATCTCCAAGTCGGACAGACGATCATTATTCCGCCGGCGGCGAACGCGGAGGAGGAAGGATCCAGCGAACCCCCGGGCTAAAGCGAGCGCGCATAAGATCTGTAGAGAAGTTCAAAATAAGGGGCCATAAATTGCCCGGTCTGAGCCCCGGTGATAGCCTCCCCGAGGTCTTCCAGCCAGTTCGGCGAAAGCCATTTTTTGTGCCACTCATGCCGGATCAGCCGCCTGGAAAGGCTCTGCCGGGACTCTCGAGAACGGGATAGCGATGGCGCCAGAAGATCGACCACCCCCTTCCCACGCGGACTACTTGGCCGAGTTGACAACGCGCAAGGCGAAGGGCATCCGCGACGACAACGACCCTGCGATCAAACGCCAGCATGATCGCGGCAAACTCACTGCGCGGGAACGGCTTGACATCCTCTTCGACAAGGGCTCCTTCATCGAGACCGACGCGTTGGTCACACACCGCATGACGGCGGCAGGCTTCGAGGAGAACAAGCCGCCCGGCGACTCAGTCGTAACTGGGTACGGAACCGTCGAGGGACGAACAATCTTCGCTTACTCGCAGGACTTCACGGTCTTCGGCGGAACGGTTTCGGAAGCGGCGGCCGAGAAAATCGTCAAGATTCAAGACCTGTCGCTGAAAGTCGGCGCACCGATCGTAGCGTTGAACGACAGCGGTGGCGCACGAGTCCAGGCCGGGATCTCCGGACTCAAGGGCTACGGCGATATCTTCCTGCGGAACGTCCTTGCTTCGGGCGTGGTGCCGCAGATAGCGGTCATGGCCGGCCCCACCGCGGGCGGTGCGGTCTACTCACCCGGAATTATGGACTTCACCTACATGGTGGAAGCGGTCTCCTTCATGGGAATTACAGGCCCAGACATCGTCAAGACCGTCACCGGCGAAGAGATCTCCATGGAAGAGTTGGGCGGTGCGCATGCACACGCTTCGATAAGCGGTGTGGCGCATTTCGCAGTAAAAGGAGGCGAGCAAACTCTAAATGAGGTCCGATCGCTGCTGGGGTTCTTGCCTTCCAACAACATGGAGGACCCACCTTGGGTTGATACCGGCGACGACCCTGACCGTCGTTGCGAAGGGATCGAGGACCTAGTCCCGGCCGACGGCATGCAACCATACTCCGTGCGTAAGATCATCGAAAAGATCGTGGACAACGGCGACTTCCTTGAGATCCACGCACTCTGGGCGCAGAACATCGTCGTCGGCTTTGGCCGTATGGCGGGGCGGGCGGTGGGCATCGTGGGCAACAACCCAGAATCGTTGGCAGGTTCGCTCGACATCGACGCCTCTCGCAAAGCAGCACGCTTCGTGCGCTTCTGCGACTGCTTCAACATTCCGCTCGTCACTCTGGTTGACGTGACGGGTTATCTGCCGGGCACACAGCAGGAACACGGCGCGATCATTACGCACGGCGCCAAACTGCTCTACGCCTACGCGGAAGCAACTGTGCCCAAGGTCGTCGTGATTCTGCGCAAAGCGATCGGGGGCGCCTACGTGGCGATGAGCAGCAAGAGCTTGCGTGCCGACATCAATCTCGCCTGGCCGGGATCCGAAATCGCAGTGATGGGTTCCGAAGGCGCCGTAGACCTAATTTACCGCCGCCGCATCGCCGAAGCGGACAATCCCGAGGCAGAACGCCAGCGGTTGCTGCAAGAGTACGAGGGTGAGTTCTACAACCCATACCAAGCGGCTTCGCTTGGCTTCGTCGACGACGTGATTGATCCTGCCGACACGCGGCGCGTGATCGTGCGCTCCCTGGAGATGTTGCAAGACAAGGCCGACACGACCCCACCTAAGAAGCACGGAAACATCCCGCTCTGAGCCGTCTCCCCGACCGTTGGAAGGGCCGCTCGCGACTCGGAGGCTGTGTGGATCCAGCTTGATAGAATGCAAACCCGACGATTCGTAGCCTAGCGCAGGTCTGCCGACGCCAGAGCGCCGCGGCGGCCTGTGACAGTGAAGCGGCGGCTGCCCGCGAACCGGTTCCGGAGGAATTGCGTATGACGAGGTTTGAAACGGACTACGCGGCGCATGTGGAGGCGGCATACGACCGCAACGCAGCCGGAATCTCTATCGCTCGCAAGCGCCTGGAACGACCGCTGACTTTGTCCGAAAAAATCCTGTTCGGCCACATGACCGACGCCGCCACACAAGGACTCGAACGGGGCGATGACTATGCCTCGCTGCAGCCTGACCGAGTCGCGCTACAAGACGCGACGGCGCAGATGGCAATGTTGCAGTTCGAGCTGGCCGGATTGCAGCGAGTCGCAGTCCCAACCACAGTCCATTGCGATCACCTGATCCGAGCCCATCAAGGTGCAGCATCGGATCTGTCCATCGCAGAGAACGAAAATGATGAGGTCTACGCGTTCCTGCGCTCCGTCGCCGCTCGCTACGGCGCTGGCTTCTGGAAGCCAGGCTCGGGCATCATTCATCAGGTCGTGTTGGAAAACCACGCCTTCCCCGGCGGCTTGATGATCGGAACCGACAGCCACACACCAAACGCAGGTGGCCTGGGCATGCTCGCAATCGGCGTCGGTGGCGCGGACGCTGTCGACGTGATGGCAGGGCTGGCCTGGGGCGTAACGCTGCCCAAGCTGATCGGCGTCCACCTAACCGGCGCTCTAGACGGCTGGACCTCATCCAAGGAGGTCATTCTGCGGGTGGCCCAGGAGCTGACCGTGAAAGGCGGCACCGGCGCGATCGTCGAGTACTTCGGCGAGGGAATTGACTCCATGAGCGCCACAGGCCGCGCTACGGTCACAAATATGGGCGCCGAAATCGGCGCCACCACATCCGTCTTCCAGTTCGACCGACATACGGCCGCCTATCTGCGCGCGACCGATCGCGCCGACATTGCGGAGTTGGCAGAAGCACACGCCGACGATCTGTGCCAGGATCCCGAAGTGGTAGAGCAACGGAACTCCATTTTTGACCGCGTGATCGAGATCAACTTGAGCGAGCTCGAACCCGCATTCGTCGGACCTCACACTCCCGATCTAAGACACACTGTCGCGGAGATTGGGAGCTGGATGCGATCCGAGAGCTATCCCACGACGGTTCGAAGCGCGTTGATCGGATCGTGCACTAACAGCTCGTATGAAGACATGAGCCGTGCAGCCAGCGTCGCCCAGCAGGCGGTTAAGGCGGGCCTGGAAGTATCGATTCCGTTGCTGATTAGCCCCGGATCGGAGCAGGTCCGTGCCACAACCGAGCGTGACGGCCACCTTAAGGTGTTCGAGGAGATCGGCGCGACCGTACTAGCGAATGCCTGCGGCCCCTGCATTGGACAGTGGAAACGTGAAGACGTGGAAGAGGGCGAGATGAACACGATCATCACGTCGTTCAATCGAAACTTCCCAGGCCGTAACGACGCGAACGCATCAACCCTGGCCTTCATTGGCAGCCCCGAGATCGTGGTGGCCCTCGCTTTCGTGGGTGAGATGGGCTTTGACCCCCGTATAGACACGATCGACGCAAACGGAACACCATTTCGCTTCGATCCCCCGCATGGAGAAGAGCTGCCGGCGAACGGCTTCGACGAGGGTGAATCAGGATTCGAGGCGCCGCCGGACAATGGCAGCGG
>CAZZMQ010000007.1:13477-13754 GCA_964655365.1 uncultured Dehalococcoidia bacterium
CATGGGATGGAAAAGATCTCGAAGGCGCGGCAGTACTGCTGCGTGCGACGGGCAAGACAACAACAGACCACGTCTCCCCTGCAGGCGCCTGGCTCCGCTTCCGAGGGCACCTGGACAACATCTCGAACAATATGTACACAGGTGCTAACAACGCCTTTACCGACCAGCCTGGTACATCGGTCAACACACTGGACGATGCGGAGGGACGGGTGGCCAGCGTGCCGGACGTCGCCCGTGCGTACAAAGCGGCCGGCGTGCCCTGGGTCGTGATCGGGGA
>CAZZMQ010000007.1:13764-17365 GCA_964655365.1 uncultured Dehalococcoidia bacterium
CCAACCTCAAAAAGCAAGGTCTTCTAGCGTTAACCTTCTCCGACCCAGCCGATTACGAGAAATTCGGAGCAGACGACCGCGTCGCAGTGATAGGGCTAGCCGGTATGGCTCCGGACCAGCCACTCCAGGTATCGATCGAACGTCCTGATGGATCCCGTGAGACGGTCCAAGTGAAGCACTCGTACACGGCCGAGCAGATCGAGTGGTTTAAGGCTGGTAGTGCGCTCAACATGATCGCGGCTGCACAGGAGTAAAACAGGCACCAACGGGCGACACGCCCGAGCAACGAGACGACCCGCGATTGAGACGCAGCGCGCTGTCGTCGAGCCAGTGAGCATGGCCGCGGAGGCGGCGTAAACGGGAGGTTGAAACGTGCGTAAGAAGATCACGGTTATCGGCGCGGGCAACGTCGGCGCAACCACTGCCCAAAGGTTGGCAGAGCGCGGCTACGCCGACATCGTGCTGGTCGACATCATCAAGGGTATGCCGCAAGGCAAGGCACTCGACATGTTCGAGGCGAGCCCAGTAGTGGGCGTCGACGCACAGATTACGGGCACAAACTCGTACGCGGCTACGCGAAACTCGGACGTCGTCGTCATCACATCGGGCATCGCGCGGCGTCCCGGCATGAGCCGCGACGACCTGTTAGCCATCAACATGAGCATCGTGGCTGAGGTGACAGAGAAGGTCGTCGCACGCTCACCCAAAGCCGTGATCATCGTGGTCAGCAATCCACTTGACGCCATGTGCCACGTGGCGCTGAAGGCCAGCAAATTTCCCTCCAAGCGCGTACTGGGCATGGCCGGCATTCTCGACACGGCGCGTTATCGGTCGTTCGTCGCGGACGCGCTCGACGTTAGCGTGGCTGATGTCAACGCGTATGTGCTTGGCGGACACGGCGACACCATGGTCCCGTTGGCTTCCTACACGACCGTGGCCGGAATTCCCGTCACCGAACTGCTGCCCCGCAAAGAGCTCGACCAAATCATTCAGCGCACGCGAGACGGCGGCGCCGAAATCGTGGGGCTGCTGAAGACGGGCAGTGCCTTCTATGCGCCATCCGCAGCCGTAGCGGAGATGGTCGACGCAATCGTTCTCGATAAGAAACGAATCCTACCCTGTGCCGCATTGTTAACCGGCCAATACGGGATTAAAAATCTCTACGTCGGCGTACCAGTCAAGCTCGGCGCGGGCGGCATCGCGCAGATCATGGAAATTAGGCTGACCCCAGACGAAAAGCGTGCACTACGCAAGTCCGCGCGGTCAGTGGACACCCTGGTCAAGGACATGGCGCGTATCACACGCAAAGCGGGGTAGCGCTACCTCAAGTACAACCCTGCCAGCCGGTCTTTGAATAAAGGAGCCGATCATGACCGAGATGCGGATCGAAACGGATTCGATGGGCGAGGTGGAGGTCGGGGCAGACCGCTACTGGGGCGCACAGACGCAACGCTCGCTGCAAAACTTCAAGATCGGCAGCGAGCGCATGCCACGCTCAATCATCCGCGCGATGGGCATCGTCAAGCACGCCTCGGCCTCGGTCAACGAATCGCTGGGCAAACTCGATGCCGGACTCGCGGACGCCATCCGCCAAGCCGCGCAAGAAGTGATCGACGGTAATCTGGACGACCATTTTCCACTAGTTGTATGGCAAACAGGCTCCGGCACACAGAGCAACATGAACGCCAATGAGGTGATCTCAAACCGTGCAATCGAGATCCTGGGCGGCGCAGCTGGATCCAAAGACCCAGTGCACCCCAACGATCACGTCAATATGTCCCAGTCGTCGAATGACGTCTTCCCCGGCGCAATGTCCGTGGCAACGGGCGAACAGCTGCACAACGAGCTACTCCCGGCGCTCCATCACCTGCACAATGCGCTCCAAACCAAGTCAACGGCGTTCGCGAGCACCGTTAAGATCGGACGCACTCACCTGATGGACGCTGTGCCCTTGACGCTGGGGCAGGAGTTCTCCGGCTACGTGCAGCAAATCAACTACGGAATTCAGCGGGCTGAAAGCACACTGCCGCGTGTATACGAACTGGCACTGGGCGGAACCGCCGTCGGAACAGGGCTCAACTCGCACCCGGACTACGCCGGGAAGGTCGCGCAGGAGATCAGCGCGCTGACGAAACTACCTTTTGTCACGGCGCCTAACAAATTCGAATCATTAGCTGCACACGACGCACAGGTCGAGTTGTCGGGCCAACTGAAGACCATCGCCGCGTCACTGATGAAGATCGCCAACGATGTGCGCCTGCTCGGCTCCGGCCCACGCGCCGGTCTGGGCGAGTTGATCTTGCCCGCCAACGAACCTGGTTCCAGCATCATGCCCGGCAAGGTCAACCCAACACAGTCGGAGGCGCTAACAATGGTCTGCGCCCAAGTCTTCGGTAACGACGTCGCAGTCAACTTCGGCGGTGCCACAGGCCACTTCGAACTCAACGTCTTCAAACCGTTGATTGCCTACAACAACTTGCAGTCGATCAAGCTGCTCGCCGAAGGCTCGATCTCTTTCACAGACAAATGCGTGGTCGGGATCGAAGCGAACGAGGCGCGGATCGACCAGCTGATGCGATCGTCCCTGATGCTCGTTACCGCACTCAACCCGCACATCGGCTACGACAACGCAGCCAAGATCGCAAAGAAGGCCCATGCTGATGGAACGACGCTGCAGGAAGCCGGACTCGAACTGGGGCTAATGACAGAGGCGCAATTCGCCGAGTGGATCCAGCCCGAGCAGATGACGCACCCTTAGCCGAAACCTTTGTGCCAATAATGGTCCGCAGTGTCTTCCCAACGACAGGGCGGACAAGTAGCGTGGCCCCACGCGATCCAGCACAGCGAAGGGCGCCTCTATGCCAAATCGCCGCAGACAGATCGAAATGACAGCGCAGGAGCAGGAGGATTTCCTCTCCACAGGCTGGACGCTGCAAGTGGCATCGGTCGGCATCCAGGGATACCCCCACCTTGTTGCAATGTGGTACTGCATAATCGACGGAGAGATCCACTTCACCACGTTCGCGAAGGCGCAGAAGGTGCTCAATCTGGAGCGCGATCCACGAATCACCTGCATGCTGGAAAGCGGCGAGCAGTACCAGGAACTGCGCGGCCTCGTAATCGAAGGAACAGCGGAAGTAGTGCAGGGGGATCCCGAACTGGTACTCCGGGTGATGGCGGCGATCGGCACGAAACAAGCAAGCGACGCCGCCGCCACGATGCCGAGTGAGGTCCAGCGCATGCAGGCAACCAAGCGTGCCGTCGTCCGCGTGCACCCCAAGCGAGTAATCTCATGGGACCACGGCAAACTGGGCGGCGCGTATTAGCTAGCGCCCTTATGGAATATCGGCAGTCTCGCCCGGCGCTCCCAGGCAATTATGTCATTGTTGTACCGAAACATTCCCCACCACCGGGAACCCGCCTCCTCCTGCGAGCGTTCCGCTACATGGAGGGCCAAGGTTAGGTAAGTCGCAAGTACCGTCACCCCGCCCACCTCCCTTACTTATGAGGGCGCGAACCGCGGCTTACCGCCCTCCACCGACCCTAAAGCGACGCCGGCCATTCAAAGCCGGCGTAGCATTTCAAAACAGTTCAGATGGAC
>CAZZMQ010000007.1:17375-21045 GCA_964655365.1 uncultured Dehalococcoidia bacterium
GGCCGCTACCCGCGCCTCCCCCCCCCCCACCCCCATTACCGCCCCCCGCCCCTTCCCCCGCGGGCCCCGCTTTTCTCTCCTGTTCAGATGGACAAGTCCGGTTCCGTGCCATACCAAGTTGCATAGGCAGGGCGGCTACGCACCCATCTTCGTCAGCAACGCCTGGGTATCAACAACGTGCCGGTTGAGGCCGAGGTCTTCGGGCTCAAGGCCCATGGCCAGCCCGAGCAGCTGGGGGACATGCAAAATCGGCATTTGGAGCCTACGGTTGACCACCTTAGCGGCATCGGGCTGCTGCGCATCAAGGTTGAGATGGCAAAGCGGGCATGGTGTGACTAGTGCATCCGCGCCTTGGTCCGCGGCCTCCGCTACGTGCGAGCCGGTCATGGTCAGCGAGTTCTTGCGATTCATAGTCAGGATCGGGAATCCGCAACACTTCGTCATCCCGTCGTATGTCACGCTGGTAGCGCCCACAAGATTGATCACAGTCTCCAGACTGTCGCGACGGTGCGGATGCTCCTCAAATCCCAAGGCGCGCTCCGGGCGCAATATGTAGCAGCCATAAAACGGGCCTAGATTGAGTTCATTAAGGGGCCGGCGGATGAGATGATTGAGCTTCCCCGCTTCGAAGTCCTCCAGAATGATCCAGAGGAGGTGCCGAGGCTCCACGGTTCCACTGTAGTGGAGGCCGTCTGGCGCGAGCCGCTCATTGATCCGATCGCGGAAGTCCGCATTCTCCAACTTTTCGCGAGCAAGATTGTGGACGCCAACGCAGGTGGAGCAGATGTCCATCAGCGGCAGACCCTTCTGCTCAGCGACGGCAAGCGTTCGAGCGTTCAGCACATCCTGCACGTATGGGTCGGCGTCGGAGATGATACCAGCGCCAGTACAAACACCGGCCTCAAGTTCATCCAACTCGATTCCGACATGCTTGGCCACAGCCAAGGTAGCTTTGTACAGCTCCGGCGTTGCCCCGCGCGCAACGCAGCCCGGCCAAAACGCATACTTCATCGTGACTCCCTCTCCTAAGCCTGAAACAGCTGTCGCCGTTGCACCGGATCAGTGCGTCTTGTTCGCTTCCTCGTGCAGCGCAGCAAACGACTCCGCATCAAGATCGTGATGCTGCTTCTCGTCTTGGATTTCCTGGAAGATTCGCTTAATCTCCCGACGCGCTTGCTTGGGTGCGCTGTGGCGCTTCGCCGCCTCAATCAGTTTGCGCGACTTGAGCAACCGAAGCGCCCCCGGCGTGTAGGACAGAACGTCCGGAATCGCGGTGGGGGAGAAGCCAAGCGAGAGAGGGACGAGAGTGGCCTCATCAAGGCGACCACGCTTCTTGACGCCCCCGGCGAATGCCTTCGAGTGGCGAGAACCGTTGTTGTTCGTGTACCCCGCCGAAATCGCCTCAGTACGCAGCTCAATGATGGCGTCCATCGGCAAGACATCTTTGGGGCAGGCCTGAACACACATGTAACAGCGGGTGCAATCCCAAATACCCCCTTCCATACCGGAGAGCATTTTGAGGCGCTCAGCTTTGGTGGAATCGCGATCGTCCATCACGAAGCGATAAGCCTTGGCCAGCGCCGCGGGGCCGAGGAATTTGTCGTCGACCTCGGCCACCGTGCAATCCGAATAGCATGCACCGCAGTGGATGCAGGTGCTGGCATGGGCCCAGTGGTCGAAGTTGTCCTTGGACTGGCGATACTCGCGCGTTGGCGGCTCCTGCCCGGCAGGCGGCTTGAGCCAAGTTTGCGCCTGCTCAAATTTATCCATAAACCCGTTCACGTCGACGACCAGGTCCTTGATCACACGCTGGTTTCCCATCGGCCCAACCGTAATCACACCGTCGGCGCCAGCACGACTCTGGGCGGCGCTGACCTGCGTCTTGCAAGCAAGCATGCTGCTTCCATTGACCTTCATGGCACATGATCCACAGATCGCGTGCCGGCAGGACATTCTCAACGACAGCGTGCCATCCTGGTCCCAGCGAATGTCGTTGAGGGCATCCAGAACCGTTTGGCCGGGCTGTACGTCGGTCGTGAACTCCTGCTCGTAGGAGCGATTTTCGACCGGGTCGTGACGCTGAAGGCGGAAGGTCTGTTGGGGCATGTGGTGATTCTCCCCGGCTGGGCGGGCTACGACGGACGTGCTAGTACTTACGTTCCTCGGGCGGATAGGGGTCACGATAGGCAGGAGCCATGTTGACCTCGGAATACTGCAGACGCGGGGCGTCCTCGTCCCGATAAGCCAGCGTGTGCTTGAACCACTTCTCGTCGTCGCGCGTGGGAAAGTCGTGGCGGGCATGGCCGCCGCGCGACTCCTGGCGCGCCAAGGCACCGACGACGATCAGCTCCGAGAATTCGAGCATGTGACCCAGCTCAATCGCGTCGAGCAGGTCTGTGTTAAAAGTCATGCCACGGTCATCAATCGCGGCGCTGCCGAAACGAGCTTGCAGTTCCTTGACTTCGTTGAGGCACTCATTCAGCTGGGTATCGGTGCGAAAGACGCCGCACTTCTCCGTCATCACGTCGCGCAAGTCGGCACGGATCGCGCCGACGCGCTCGCTCCCATCACCCTGGCGAAAACGTGTGACCTCCGCGACGGCTCGCTCCATGTCACGCTCAGTAACTCGCGTCGGCTCCAAGTCGCCGACCTGTTGCCGTATCGCACGGCCAGTACGCCGTCCGAAGACGACCGCCTCGAGAAGCGAGTTCGTGCCCAGACGATTTGCGCCGTGAACGGAGACGCAGGAGCACTCGCCCGCGGCATAGAAACCAACGACAGGTTTGTCACCCTGGTCCTTGTAGCGTACCTGCCCATCAACGTCACTAGGGATACCACCCATCGAGTAGTGTGCAGTGGGCTGGATGGGAACTGGCTCCTTGAGAGGGTCGATCCCGGAAAAGTCTTGTGCCAAATGCATAACCGACGGCAAGGCGTAACGGATTCGCTCCTCGCCAATAGGGCGCAAGTCCATGAAGACCGAGTCCTTGAGGTCCGTCACGCCTCGACCCTCGTCGATCTCAGACTGTTCAGCGCGCGCCACGATGTCGCGCGGCGCCAGCTCCATCCGTGCGGCAGCGTAACGCTCCATGAAGCGCTCACCATCGGAGTTAACGAGATGGGCACCCTCCCCGCGGGCTGCCTCACTCAGAAGGATGCCCGAACCCTGCAGTCCGGTGGGGTGAAATTGAACGAACTCCATATCTTCCAACGGGACCCCGGCGCGATAGGCCATGACGACGCCATCGCCCGTAGAGGCGAAGGCGTTGGTCGTAACGCGGAAAGCACGTCCGTAACCGCCGGTCGCGAACATGACACCGCGGGCGGCAATTGTCTCAAGCTGACCGCTGAGGATGTCGTAGACGACCAGGCCCTGACAAACATCGTCCCTGACAATCAGATCGAGCGCGTACCACTCGCTGTACACCTTGACGCCACGCTTGAGCAACTGCTCGAAGAGCACGGTCAGTAGAGCATGGCCCGTACGGTCAGCAGCGTAGACCGCTCGAGGCTCGGTGTGCCCGCCAAAGCGGCGCTGGGCGATGCGCCCGTCGTCGTAGCGAGAAAAGGCGCAGCCCATGTGCTCGAGCTCAAAGATGTTCTCGGGCGCCTCGCGACCAAGGATCTCGGCCGCGTTCTGGTCAACCAGGTAATCACCACCTTTGACCGT
>CAZZMQ010000007.1:21055-24944 GCA_964655365.1 uncultured Dehalococcoidia bacterium
ATAGCACATGTCCTTACAGAGAGGTTGGTTGGCAAGGAAATCACCACCTTTGACCGTGTCATACATGTGGAGATCCCACGAATCTTCGTCGCTGGAGTTGTTGAGTGAGGCTGCGATACCACCCTGCGCGGCTCCAGAATGGGAGCGCAGCGGGTGGACTTTGGTCAGGATGGCGACATCCAGCGTTGGATCTTCGGCTACCTCGAGGGCCGCACGCATGCCAGCCAGTCCGGAGCCAACAATGAGCACGTCGTGCTGAAGCAAGGCATTACCTTCCGGCACAAACGAGAGGCAAGCGAGGCCTCTTCGACGGCCGATCGTATCACCGGCGCTCACCCCGAACCAGAGATTAAGGACCGCCTCCAGCTCGGTCCGGATACGCTATTCGCCGCGATAGTGGCGCACGATCTTATTGACAAGCGGGCCCGCGGCACGCAGCGCGCTGTGCTGCAACAGCAAAATCGATTTGGAGTCGGCGATCTCTCCCTGCTCGATGAGTCCCATCGCCTCGCCGAGCGTGCGGAGGTGGATCTCCAGATTCTCATCTGCGTCAGGTGGAAGCTGCGAAGCCTCGCAGTCGCGCGCAACGTAGGCATAGAGATATTCGTTGGCCCAGCCAGGTGCGGCCCAAAATGCGGCAACTTGTTCCAGTTTGCCGGGCTTCAGCCCTACCTCTTCTTGCAGCTCGCGTGCGGCGGCGGCGGCGGGAGCTTCCCCGGGATCGATACCACCCGCCGGGAGCTCCAACAGCGGACCGCCCACAGGAACACGCCATTGGCGCACTAAGGGGATGAGTCCCTCACGATCGTAAGCCAGCACGACAACGGCACCGCGGTGTTCCACAACTTCACGCGTCGTCTCATGGCCCTCGGGCATGCGAACCGTGTCACGGCGCAGATTGATCAAGCGCCCCTCGTAGATGCGCTCGGAACCTACTGTCGCTTCATGCAAAGGATCGGACGGGGTGCTCTCAGGCATCGTGTATCACAACTGAACGAGCGATCAGGCGGTTTGACCGGAGAACGTCGACTCGTCCCCCAGCAGGCGGTCACGCAGGTCGATGGAAACGGCGATCTCGTCACAGCTATCGTATTTGGGACAGCGCAGGCACTCAGTCCAGACTTTGCGCGGGAAAGCGGCTACGGCAGCCTGGCTAAAGCCCAGGCGCTCGAAAAAGCCAGGACTCGTGGTCAGAGCAAAGACAGTCTTGAGACCCAGGGCGACGGCCTCATCGAGGCAAGCTCGTACGATAACCCCACCCGCACCTTGGCCTTGCGCTGTGGGATCTACGACGAGAGATTTGACCTCCGCCAGATCTTTCCATTCAACGTGGAGCGCGCCCGCAGCGACCACACGACTGCCCTCACGTACGACGAGGAAGTCACGCAAAGTCTCGTAGATCTCGCCTTCGGTGCGCGGCAACACGTCACCCGTCTCCTCAGCCCAGTGTTGGATCAGACGGTGAATGCCAGGAACATCGGTGACGCGGGCCCTTGCCGCGATCTGCGAGCTAACGGAAGTCATCAGTTCTTCGAAATCCTGATCAGGCTATACACGGCTGCATAGGGGGCGAGCACCATAACCGATGGAGCTATCGCTATGCATACACAGTACTCGATGGGGTAAGAGGGGTCGCCTGCCGTCCGCATCGACCGTATTGCGAGTGTCTTTCGGGCGAGAACCAGCTTTAGTCTTTAGGCGGCGCCTCGTCGGCCCAGCTAACCGCCTTGAGCCGGCGCTCGTCAAGCCAGGCCAGGCGGCGACCTAACTGGGCAAAGAAGGGCTTCTCGCGGTAGCGCACCATACGGGCAACGTGCTCGCTGCGACGGACATGAACGTGGGCCTGCTCGTCGAATGGATGCGCGCCCTGTCCATCGACGCTCACCGCCACCTCACTCGGACCACCGACGCTTAGCTCAATCACAGAATCAGGCGGCAGTACGAGCGGGACAGCAGCAGCGAGATGGGGCGCCACAGGTGTGAGTACGAGGAAGCGCGAGGTTGGATCCAGGATCGGGCCGCCAGCCGAGAGTGAATAGCCTGTGGATCCTGTCGCAGTGGCCACAACGACACCGTCGCCGCGGAGGACGCCGATCAGGTCGCCGTTCAAGCGCACATTGACGTAGACCGGTCGCCCAAGCGAAGTGCGCCCGACGGTGACATCGTTAAGTGCGGAAACTTTGCCCTCGGGGGCGCCTGCTCCAAAGTCCTCGAAATCGATGTCTAGCATCGTGCGTTCGTCGATAGTGAATTTACCGGCCAGTACATCGTCAAGATGAGCTCGCAGATCATCAGGTTCGAACTCCGTCAGGAACGCGAGACGACCCATGTCAACACCGAGGATGGCGATTGGATGAGGTGCCACAGCACGCGCGGCGCGCAGGACGGTGCCATCACCACCGATCGCGAGCAACAGATCCGTGGCAGGCAAATCCCGCGTGGAAGCAACAGGATCCCAAGCCGAGGAGACCCAGACAGTACGACCAGAATCCGCAACACGGTCGCGGATCTCACCGGCGAACTCGCGCGCAGCGTCGAGTTCGGGATGATGATAGATCCCGACCTTTGTGATCTCCACGGGCGTTGCCACGTCAGACATCTGCTATCTCTGGCTCCGCATCGTCGCCGTCCTACTCACTCTCTCGTCCCAGGAGGGCATTGACAAGCCGGGACGGTGAGGGGGTAGTAAAGGCGTGCGCAGCCATATTAAGAACTCCGCATTGCCTTTGGGCCCGAGCAGGGGTGACCGGAGCACGCCACCCACTCGCCAGTTCTCGGATCGAGCGAACCGAACAACATCGGTCACGGCTCGCGCCCGAACGATGGGGGAGCGAACAACGCCGTCTGCCTCAACGGCGTCGCGCGGCGATTCGAATTGGGGCTTAACTAGACATACAAGATCGGCGCCGGGGGGCAGTGCACTAGCGATGGAAGGCAACACGGCGCTGAGTGAGATAAACGCTACATCTACTGTGGCCAGGTTCGGCGGCGGACTGAGCTCGATCCGTTGCAAGTCGCGTGCGTCCGTCCGTTCCAGCGAATGCACGCGCGGGTCCCTGCGAAGCTCAGTAGCGAGCTGACCGTAACCAACGTCGATCGCGTGAACGTGACCGACCCCACGTTGGAGCAGGCAATCGCTGAAACCGCCCGTGCTGGTCCCAACATCGAGCGCAATGCGACCCGTTGTCGGGATCGGCCAAGCGTCTAGAGCAGCAGCCAACTTGTGACCGCCGCGAGAGACATACTCGAGGTCGGCTTTAATAGTGAGGTCGGCGTCAGTATCGATTCGCAACCCCGGTTTATCGTAGCGCCGGTCGGGGCCATGAACACGCCCCGCCATGATCAAGGAACGAGCTCGCGTCAAGTCGGGGGCAAGACCACGAGCGACGAGCAGGGTGTCGAGACGGTCACGGGATGTCACTGGATCATGCAAACAAGCTGACAGCCTGGGGAAAGCGATCAGGCACTCTCTTGTGCGAGCTGATCTGAATTCTCCGCGTCGATCTCCTCACTCCGAGGCACCGAGTGGAAGCCGTGATAGTCGATCTGTGCACCAGATTTGTCGAGCAGCACCGGCTTCTCACTGCCCGTTACGGTTGGGCCAGCAACGATGCACTGGGCGATATCGGGCCGACCCGGAATCTCAAACATGACCTCAAGCAGCAGATCTTCCAGCACAGTGCGCAGACCGCGAGCGCCTGTCTTCTCCGCCAACGCCGTCTCGGAAATCGCCTCCAAGGCCTCCGGCGTGAAGATAAGGTCAACGTTGTCCATACGGAAAAAGCGCTCAAACTGCCGCGCTAACGCATTCTTGGGCTCGGTCAGGATGCGCACCATCGAATTAAGATCAAGCGACTCCAAAGTCACCATAACTGGCAAGCGTCCAACG
>CAZZMQ010000007.1:24954-25231 GCA_964655365.1 uncultured Dehalococcoidia bacterium
CATACTTGAGTAGATCGTCGTGAGTCAAGTGTCGCATCATGCTGGCGGTCTCTGACATTTCGCGCTTATGCGCACCAAAACCAAGGTCGCGGACACATTTGCCGATCCGACGATCGACAATGTCCTCAAGACCCTCGAATGCGCCGCCCGCAATAAAAAGCACCTTTGAGGTATCGAACTGGATGAAGTCCTGATGGGGATGCTTGCGACCGCCCTGAGGTGGAACGGATGCGGTTGTTCCCTCGATGATCTTAAGCAACGCCTGCTGAACCCCTTC
>CAZZMQ010000007.1:25241-28630 GCA_964655365.1 uncultured Dehalococcoidia bacterium
CGTAATCGAAGGGTTATCGGCCTTGCGTGAGATCTTATCGATCTCATCGATGTATATAATCCCGCGTTCGGCGCGCTGGATGTCGAAATCCGCCGCCTGTATCAGGTGGAGAAGGATGTTCTCAACGTCTTCGCCCACATAGCCCGCCTCCGTAAGAGCCGTGGCATCAGCGATGGAGAAGGGTGCATCTAGGATCTTAGCTAGGGTGCGGGCGAGTAACGTCTTGCCGGAGCCGGTCGGGCCGACCAGCAGAATATTGCTTTTCTCTAGTTCGACGTCATCCGTATCACTATCGGAGTTGACACGTTTGTAGTGGTTATAGACGGCGACCGAGAGAACCTTCTTGGAGTCTTCCTGGCCGACAACGTATTCATCGAGCCGGTTGTAGATCTCTCGCGGCGAGAGCGGCTTGTCATCGGTGCCAGCGCTGGCGCTGCTGACACCACCGGCGGAAGCTTCTTCCGCGATAATCTCGCGACAAAGATCCACACACTCGTCGCAGATATATACAGCGCCGGGTCCGGCAATCAAGCGCTTGACCTGATCTTGGTTCTTTCCGCAGAAGGAACAGTGGTACGTTGTTCGACCGCTGCTACGAGAATCCGCCATCAGCCGCCCCTTCCTGCGAGGCCTGCACAGCTCGGATTGTGCATCTAAAGAACATGCCACCCGTTCCTGGGCTCACGCCCTAGGAGGCGGTCTTCGCCTGGCCCTCTTCCGGTGCCTGCAGCACTTCGTCGATCAAGCCGTACTCCTTGGATTGCGCGGCGTCCAAATAGAAATCCCGATCGGTATCGCGCTTAATTACGTCAAGCGGCTGTCCCGTGTGCTGGGAGAGGATATTACGAATCGTCTCGTTGTTGCGCAGGATTTCGCGCGCCGCAATTTCGATATCGGCAGCTTGACCGCGAGCACCACCCAGAGCCTGGTGCATATGAACGGTGGAGTTGGGTAACGCGAAACGCTTGCCAGACTGCCCGGCAGCCAGCAATACGGTTCCCATCGACGCGGACATACCCACACAGATCGTGGAGACATCGGCGTTAATCAGCTGCATGGTGTCGTAAATGGCGAGGCCAGCTGTGATCACGCCGCCCGGCGAGTGTATGTACATCTGGATATCACGCTCCGGATCTTCACGGTCCAGATAAAGCAACTGGGCCACGATCACGTTCGCGACCATGTCGTCAATCGGCGTACCGAGAAAGACGATGCGCTCCCGCAATAGGAGCGAGTAGATGTCGTACGCGCGTTCGCCGCGGTTGGTAGTTTCGACAACCATCGGAACGATGTCGAGCGGATTGACGGGACTCATGCGGATCTCCTTGGACCAGCCGACCGGATCGGCCGGCGGCTATGCGGGATTCTCCTGCGGGATTTCAGCTTATCGACCCGAGGATGTGTACTTCCTAGTCATCCGAGGGATCCGCCTCAGATTCCCCCGCGGAACCGGTCTCAGACTGATTCTCGGAGCCTTCTGGGGAACCTTCAGCTGACATCCCATCCGCCGACTCGTCGTCCGAGGCAGCCAGTGTCGGTGGCTCTCCCGCCTCGAAGTTCTTGATAGCATGCTCACCGAGGGCATCGAGCGTCTTCTTGGTCGTGAGATTTCCCCGGATCATCTGGCGACTCTGGTCGCTGCCAAAGACACCGCGAAGCTGTTCCGCTTGCGGGCTGTCTCCGATCATGCGATCGATCTCCGCATCTATATCGGACTCGTCGACTTGAACCGCTTCGACGCTAGTGGCTTCACTAAGCACGATACTGCGCAACACGCGGTCGGCGGCCCGTTCTCGCATGCTCTCGCGAATCTGGTTAGCCGCCGGACCCAGCGTCTGCATGTATGCCTCGGGTTCCTGCCCGGACTGCTGAGCCATCTCAGCCATCATGTGATCTAGCTCATGGCCCACCATGGAAGGTGCAAACTCAACAGATGCCTTCTGGATCACGGCCTTAATGACGCCTTCGTGGAATTCGTTCGTGATGCGCTGGTCCTGTGCTTCAATTAAATCTCCTCGCACGCGGCTGCGGAGCTCCTCAATCGTCTTGAAGTCGCCAACCTCACTGGCCAAATCATCGTCCAGCTCGGGAAGGTCTTCGCTCTTGATATCGTGCACCGTGACGAGGAAAGTGACCGTCTTGCCTGCGACCTCCGCGTCGTTGTGATCTTCGGGCACATCGACGCTGACTTCATGCTCCGGTCCCTTAGTCAGCCCTACCAGCTGCTCGGCCAGGCCCGGCACAGCAACCACCATCTCCTCGCGCAGAGCGAATTCGATCCCCTCTTCGCTGAGGACCTGCTCGCCGTCGGTCTGGGCACGCACATCGATGCGGACATGATCGTCATATTCGATCGGACGTTCAGCCGGTTCAAGCACGGCGTGCCGCCGCTGTAGTTCGAGGAGTGTATCGGCAACCTGCTCGTCGCTGATCTCGCTGGTTTCCTTCTCAACCGAGATCGTTGTGTAGTCCCCCAGGTCCACCACGGGCTGCAGTGGAACTGTGGCCTTGAAGCGAACCGGGTCCTTTTCCACGATCTCGAGGTCAGGAGCACCGATAGGCTCGATCCCTTCCTGCTCGATCGCATCGTCGTAGGCCTTGGGGATCAAACGTTCGAACGCCTCCTCAAAAACCAGTTCCTCACCCAAGGTATTCTCGATCACCTGCCGCGGGGCTTTGCCCTTGCGGAATCCTGGAATGCGATAGCGTTGCGCCAGCCGGCGCGCGGCCTGATCGAGCGACTTTTGCGTCTGCTCGGGATCGATCTCGATATCGAGGACCATTTGGGCCTCAGGAATACGCTCAGCCGTGATTTTCATAGAGGATCGTTGCTCCTGCTGCGGATTCTAACAACGGCGACCTATTCGCACGGCCGCGCAGGGCACCGCATGACCGTGCGACAATCGGATCGGTCTCGCCAGCCTACCGACCCATATGCATCCAGCCTACCGGCCGCGCGGATTAACGACATCGTTCACGGCATCCCCCAAGAGGTTAAATGAATAGATCAGAATTGCGATCGTCAGTGCAGGAACAAGCATGATGTGGGGGTGCAGATCGAATGTGCGAACGTTCGATCCGGCCGTGATCATGGCCCCAAAACTGGGAGTAGGCGGCTGGATCCCGAGGCCAAGAAAGGTCAGCCCCACCTCGGCGCCAGCGGCGGCACCCAGCGAGGCACTCATGCCAACGATGATCCAGGGAAGCACGGCGGGGAAGAGGTGCCGCAGCAAAATGCGCGGCGTACTGGCGCCAACAGATTCCGCGGCGATGATAAAGTCGGTCTCACGCAAGGAGAGAGTCTGCGCCCGCACGAAGCGGGCCGTCAAAACCCATCCGGTGAAGGAAGTGGCGACGAGCAGTAGGGTGATGTGGTCTATCCCCTGCTC
>CAZZMQ010000007.1:28640-29941 GCA_964655365.1 uncultured Dehalococcoidia bacterium
AAGTCCCAGCCAAAGAATGAGTCGCCGGACTCCCACCACTCGGTCCAGACTTCGCGCAGTGACGCGCTGATGACGATCAGCAGGAGCAAACCCGGCACGGCGAGGATGACGTCGCCGATGCGCATGATGATGGTATCGATCCGCCCTCCCTTATAACCGGCTAACAAGCCGAACCCGAGCCCAAGGAAGACGCTTCCAAAGAGGAAGCTGAGCACGCTAAAGATGATCGTTGTGCGAGCAGAAAAGAGGGCGCGACTAAAGAGGTCGCGCCCATTGCGGTCCGTGCCGAAGAAGTGGCGGGGAGAGGGGCCTTCGAGTGCCTCATCGTCCTGCAACACAAGCTGCTGTCCCTCAGGCAAATCCAGCCCCGTATCAAATGCGCCAAACTCCTCGACAACGTCAGGGTTCAGGCTGGCGAGTCTGTCGATTGAGATTCCCTGGCGCTCGGCGAAGGAACCCAGCGATTCGACGGCATCGTCCAGCATCCGGATCGGACGGCGGACCGTCAGATTCGTCGCGACTGGGTCTTGCAAACCTGTCGGGATGCCAACGATGTCGAGGATCGTGTAGGCGCCGGCGCCGTATTTCACCGTAATCAACAGGATCGCAATGACAGCGATTCGCTTGCGGGCCAGCGCGCGTGTACCTCGCCGCCAGGGCGCCTCGGACTTCTCCTGGCGTATACCCCGCAAGATGTCGCCTTCGATCATCTCTCGACCCATCATGAGCCACGCGATCCATAGCGAATACGAGGGTCAATGAAGACGTATAGGATGTCGGTCAGTAAGTTCCCGATCACAATCAGCGTCGAGAGCAGAAGGGTGATTCCCAGCAACACATTGAAGTCACGTTGCGTAATCGACCGGAAGACGAAAGAGCCAACGCCCGGAATGCCGTAGAGCGTCTCGACAAAAATCGATCCGCTAATCACGGTCAAAATGCTGAGAACAAAGAACGTGGAGAGCGGCAGCATTGCATTGCGAATCACATGGCGCAGAATCACCGTGCGTTCACGCAAGCCCTTCGCGCGAGCAGTGCGGACGTACTCCTCATCCATCACGGTGAGCACGCTAACCCGCACGAAACGCGCCATACCCGCCAGACCGGGTAAGGTCAGCACCAGCACCGGTATGAAGTAGGAGGCCGCGTTTCCCGGGGTCCAGAGTGAAGGAATATCGACCCCGAATAAATTAAAGAAATCGTCCAGAACGAAGACGCTCAACCATATGACCAATTGGACGAGAACAATGATGTGGATCGCGTCGAAAATCATAAGCCCACTGACCGTTCCTGGGTCTTTC
>CAZZMQ010000007.1:29951-38143 GCA_964655365.1 uncultured Dehalococcoidia bacterium
CGCGCCTAAGCGCCGCGAAGATCCCCAAGGGAATGCCAATCAGGTAAGTCAACCCGAGCGAGATCAGGCCCAGTTGGGCGGAGATCCAAATACGCTCGCCCAGCAACTCCTGCACGGTCCGCTGTGGACTGCGGAAAAAATAGGAGGGACCCAAGTCCCCCTCCGAGACGACGCCCCAGAAATAGTTCCCAAAGCGTTCCAAAAAGCCACCGTTGAGACCAAACTCATCCCGGATGCGCTCCGCGATCTCTGGATCGGGCGAGCGGGAGCCGGTAATGATGCGTACTGGATCACCAGGCGCGATCTGCGTCAGTGCAAAGGTAATGAAGAGGATAATGAACAACGTGGGCGGCACGATCATCATCCGCCGAACGACGAAGAAAAGCAGACCGCCGGACACCCTGAATCCTCTCGCTCAGAGAGCGGCGGGAAGTCTCCCCGCTCGCCAGCTCACATTGCTCGCCTTACTCCGCTCCAGACCACCTCATTCACCTAAGGGTGATGAAACGGAGAATCGGTACGACCGAACGTGGCGGAACATAGCCCTCAACGTAGGGCTTCACCACCTGATTGACCTGGCTAAAAAAGAGCGGGATCCAGACCGCGTCCTCGTTGACGAGAATATCCTCGATCCTGCGATAGAGATCGATCCGTGTCTGGACATCCTGCTCCGTACGTGCCTGCACCAGCAGGGCATCGACTTCGTCGCTGGCATATCCAGCATCGTTCTGACGCGAGCCACTGTGAAACTTGAGATCCAGAATGTTCTCGGGATCGGGGTAGTCCACAATCCAGCCGATGTTGAAGAGCTGGTAGAGGCCACGGTCTAGCTCCTGGAAGAAGTTCGCGGTCTCAACTTGCTGGATCTCCACCTGAATACCAAGGTTTTGCAACCACATCTGCTGAATCGCTTCGATCACAGGTCCCGGTGTAGCCCCAGCTCCGGAGATCGTGAGCCGGATCCCTTCAAGCAGCGGACTGCCGGCGCAGCTGGAGATCTCGCTCACCTGCAGCGCACGGTCCGGGTCGAAAGTGAGGCCTCGGAAATCCTCATCGAAACCGGGCAGACCGGGAGGCAGGATGCCCTCCGCAACGGGCAACACTTCCTGGAGAACGACAGAATTAATGGTCTCCTTGTCGATCGCGTGACCAAATGCCCGCCGCACGAACGGGTCGTCGAAGGGTGGCTGTTGGGTGTTGAAACCGAGATAAAAGACGCCCAACTCGGAGCGGCTGACGAACTCGGCGTTCAAAGTACTGCCAGGCGTTCGCACGGATTCGATGTCGTTCACTCCGACATCTGCGATGTCGACTTCGTCATTCTCGTACTGAATCAAGCCGCCGCCCGCAAAACGAACCTGAACTGAATCAACCTCGGCGGGACCCAGATGGTAGCGATCGAAGGGCTGGAGCACGATCTGCTCCCCCAGTTGCCACTCAGCAAGCTCAAAGGGCCCAGTGCCATTGGGGTCTCGAGTCCAGTTGTTGGGATCGCTCTCAACCTGGTTGCGATCCACGATGAAACCCGTAGGGTAGGTCAGCTTGGCTAGGAAATAGGGCTTAGCGCCATCGATCGTAATCTCGATGGTGCGTTCGTCGATTACCTGGATCCCCTCGATCTGATCGACCTGATTCCGGATATAGGCACGCGCTCCTACGATGTCGCCGATGTAGTCGATCGCCGTCGGGGAGAGTGTCTCCGGGGCGGCGTGCCGTTCAATGCTCCATTTCACATCGGCCGCGGTAACGCGGCGTCCATTCTGGAAGAGCGCGTCGCGTCGCAAAACGAAGGTGTATGTGACAGTGCCATCCGTGTTGGTCCGGATCGTGGGCAACGTCTCGGCGAGGTCTGGGATGACATTGAGATCGGGGTCTAGCGAAACAAGGCCGCCAAAAATCTCGACGACGAACGAGGCGCTAGTCACATCAGTGACAAGCGCTGGGTCCAAGGTGATCGGCTCACCCCGCGAAATACGAAGCACGCCGCTCTGACGCGAGGCTCCGGTAACCGGACGCACCTGATCGGACTGGTCCACCTCCGTCGGATCAGCCGATTGGCCGTCCCCACCATCACGATCGCTAATGCGCTCGCCACGGTCGGAACCCGCCGCGCTCTGAGCAGCAGGAGTGGGGTCGTTACCACCTCCTCCACAGGCGCCGGCCACGAGCCCGGCAAATAGAAGCAGGGTCAGCCCTGTATACCAGGGGTGGGCCAGCGAAAATACGCGGGTTCGCCTGCCCTGTCCGAATTTTCGTATGCACCTGGGCGCTGTCATACCCGCCTCCTCGCTCTCATCCGCCGATCCACCGGCCCGCACGAGTCGGCTCAGCGTAACACCGGCGGTTCGTAGGGCCGCCGCAGTGTAGGAGAAACAGTTCGAGATCGTTAATCCGCGCCGGTAGGCTCGCCATCGGTCTTAGCATGCCAGTCTGAGTCCGGCTGCGAAACAAGTTCGATGGCGAGCTCCGCCATCTGCTCGGGCGGGAGCGGGGCAGGCGCCCCGGTGAGAGGGTCCGTCGCAGTCTGGGTTTTCGGGAACGCGATGACCTCCCGAATGTTCGCCCGCCCGGCGAGCAGCATCGCGATTCGGTCAAGGCCGGGAGCGATGCCACCATGTGGCGGGGCACCGTATTCAAACGCATCTAGCATGTGGCCGAAGCGTTCGTGCGCCTCGTCAGGACTGATACCCAACAAATCGAAGATCCGCTCTTGTATATCTCGCTGGTGTATACGAATGGAACCCGAAGCGAGTTCATAGCCGTTGGCAACGACGTCGTAGGCCCGCGAACGCACTGAGCCGGGATCCGTATCCAGCTTGGGCAAATCCTCGTCAAATGGAGCCGTGAATAGATGGTGCAGGGCGCTCCAGCGCTTCTCATCGAAGTTCCACTCGACTAGCGGAAACTCGGTTATAAAAGCGTAATTGAGGGTCAACGGATCAGCCAGGTCGAGCCGACGCGCGATCTCACGTCGGATCCCGTCCAGCACCGTGTTAACAACTGAGTCCTGATCCGCGGCTAACAGAACGAGGTCGCCAGCACTCACCTCGCACCGCCGGCCGATCGCCTGGGCCGTTTCCACCCCAAGATGGCGCAGAACGGGCGACCGGATGTCGCCCTCGACAGCCACGTCGGGTGCGGCATTGAACTGGATCGAGACCAAGCCCTTGGCGCCCAACGTCTTCGCCAAATTAGTGAACGCGTCGACCTCCTTTCGGGAGAGTTCCGCCCCACCTGTCATAACTACGGCACGGACACGCCCCCCCGCGTCGACGGCGCCCTTGAAGACTCCAAAACCACTGTCACGCACGAGATCAGTGCAGTCACTCAACTCGACGGCGTAGCGTAGATCCGGTTTGTCGGTGCCGAAGCGTTCCAGGGCCTCGTGGTAAGTCATGCTTGGCCAGGGACTAGGCACCGTCATATCGGGCCGCAGTGTGGAAGTCAGGCCAGTAAAGAGCTCTTCCATTAGCCCTAAGATGTCCTCCTCGTCGGCAAAGGACCATTCGACGTCGAGCTGAGTGAACTCGGGCTGTCGGTCCGCACGTAGATCCTCGTCACGAAAGCAGCGCGCGATCTGAAAATAGCGTTCCACGCCCGACACCATCAGCAGCTGTTTGAATTGCTGCGGTGCCTGAGGCAACGCGTAGAAGGCACCAAGATGTAGGCGGCTAGGAACAACGTAGTCCCGCGCACCTTCCGGCGTGGCGGCTGTCAACTGCGGGGTTTCAATCTCCCAAAAGCCACGTTCGGACATGTAGTGCCGAATGTACTGGTTCATCTCATGGCGTAGCCGGAGCGCCTCTTGCATCTCTTCGCGACGCAAATCAACGTAGCGATACTTAAGTCGCACGGCATCATCAACCTCTTCGTCTTCATTGACCTGGATCGGCACTGGCCTGGAAGCGTTGAGGATCTCAACATCGGATGCCACAACTTCGATCTCCCCCGTGCCCATGTTGGGGTTGATGGTCTCGTCAGAGCGACGCACTACCTCACCCTTTACGCGCAAGACGAACTCGTTGCGCACACTCTCGGCGTCAGAGTAGGATTCGCCCGCCGTCTCGGAACGCAAAACGATCTGGACGATCCCAGATCGATCTCGCAGATCAAGGAAGATCACGCCCCCGTGATCTCGACGGCGATGGACCCAGCCCGCGAGCGAGACGGTTTTGCCCACCTGATTCGTGCGCAACACTCCGCAATCGTGGCTTTTCAGCACCGTCGGCATCCCTCACTGTGCCCAATGGATTCGACCGCATCTTAGTTGGCACGGCCCAGCGCGCTGGTATGGGCGTTTGCACAGCTGAGGAAATACGGGGGCACATACAACTTTACTCGCTGTCTCCTAGACTGGGTGTGTGACTGCCTGCGAGCCGATTAGCCTTTACCTACACGTGCCATTCTGCACAGTGAAATGCGCCTACTGCGACTTCAACTCGTATGCCGAGTTGGAAACCGAGATCCCTACCTGGGAGCACGCCCTGCTAGCGGAACTAGCAGGCTGGGCACCGGTCCTGGGCGGTAGGCCCGTGCCGACAGTCTTCATTGGCGGTGGCACTCCGTCGTTATTGGAGGGGACCAGCGTGCAACGCATCCTCGACGCAGCCCGCAGCCAGTACGAGATCCTCCCAGACGCAGAGATCACTCTGGAGGTCAACCCGGAGAGCGTCGACGCCGTTCGGCTGGGCGCCTACCGCGAGGCCGGAGTGAACCGGCTCTCAATCGGCGTGCAATCCCTGCAAACAGAGGAACTCCACTTTCTCGATCGGATCCACTCGGCCAACAGGGCTAAAGAAGCGTTCGATATCGCACGTAACACAGGCTACGGGAATGTCAGCACCGATCTGATCTTCGGGCTGCCGGGTCAAAGTCTCTCATCCTGGCAAGCGACCCTGGACGGCGTGATTGGATGGAGCCCGGACCACATCTCCGCCTACTCCCTAGTCGTGGAAGAGGGGACTCCGCTGGCGCTGCGCGTAGACAGAGGCAAGGTGCGAGAGGCAGACCCAGATCTTGTCGCGACAATGGCAGAATGGACCGAGAACCATTTGGCTGCAGAGGGATATGCACAATACGAAATCAGCAACTTCGCAAAACCAGGACACGAATGCGAACACAATCTTGTCTACTGGCGTCATGGACAGTACCTAGGGCTCGGACCGGGAGCGCACGGCTTCGTGAACGGGGTCCGGTACGCCGTGGAGCAAAGTCCCCTGCGCTACGCACGCGTCCTCCGGTCGCCTACGCCAGATCAAGTCCCGCACACGCCTGCAGCGGTATCGGCGAAAGCGATCGACGAGGCAACGGCCGCGTTCGACAGCTTCGTGATGGGAATGCGGCTCAATGCGGGAATAGACACCGAGGAGTTAGCGATCCGCTATCCCGACGCCTGGCGCGGCTTCGCGCCCGCGCTTGCCTGGGGAGCGGAGACGAGACTGATCGAACGCGACGGTGTCACGTTGCGACTCACCAAACGCGGACGCCGATTGGCTAACGAGCTCTTCATACGCGTCTTCGATCCATCACTCATTGAGGACTGAATCTCGCCTCGACATCCGCGGAAACCGTGATGCAGTGCGCGCAGCCCCGGCCGTGCTCAGCGTCGGACGCTAAAGACGGGGACCAGGGTGACGGTAGTACACACTGCATCACCTATCCTGGTTACCCAAGATGGAGCCGCCCACAAAGGCATGGACTCCCACGACGTCTTAGGACCGTTCCCAGACCCCCAGTAGCAGATGGTCAGCGCGGCCGCGCGCATCTTGGACCGCGCTCAGTCTGATGGCCCAACCAGCATTCTAAACACCGCCCGCTACGTCGAGTACAATCTTGCCAAAGTTTTGATTCGCCTCCATGTAGCGGTGTGCTTCAGCCGCTTCCCGCAGTGGGAAGACGGAATCGATCACCGTACTCATGCGACCATCCACCAGGGCTGGCTGCAGAAATTCGATGTAGTCCCGCGTGATCTGCACACGATCCTCCAGCGAACGGGATCGCATCACGGTTCCGAACACCTGAAGGCGGCGGCTCAGAATCTGACCGAGATTGATCTCGCTGCGAGTGCCCCCCATCAAGCCAACGAGCACCAACCGCCCACCCCGCGCGAGAGAGTCCAGGTTGCGCTGCCAGTAATCGGCACCAACAACGTCCAGGATCAGATCGACGCCATCCAGCGTTAACTCGCGAACGGCTTCGGCAAAATCTTGCTCCCGGTAATTGATCGTCACATCGGCGCCCAAGTCCGCCGCCCGCTCACACTTCGTGGCCGAGCCAGCAGTGATCAGAACTTCGGCACCGACGAGCTTGGCAATCTGAATGGCAGAAATACCTATGCCGCTGCCGCCAGCGTGGACAAGCACACGCTCCCCGGCCTGCAAGGAGCCCAGCGTACGCAGCGCGGTGTTGGAGGTGAAAAAAACCTCCGGAATTGACGCAGCGGTGGCAAAGTCCCAGCTCTCCGGGATGCGCATCGCCAAGTCCTGGTGGAACGCGGCTAGTTCGCCGTAGCCACCTCCCCCGCTGAGACCATAGACACGGTCGCCAGGCCCGAATCGATCGACGTTCGCGCCAGCTTCAATCACCTCGCCGGAGAGCTCGAGTCCCAGGATCTCGGAAGCACCGCTCTGTGCGGGGTAGTTGCCCTCGCGCTGGAGCGTATCAGCACGGTTCAGGGCAGAGGCGTGAACACGAACCAAAACATCGTTGGGGCCGGGCGTCGGATCTGGGACGTCGGCTAGCTTGAGCTGTTCGGCACCACCAGGCTTCTCCACCACGATAGCTTTCACAAGAACTCCAGTCCTGCTCGGGCGAGACCGCCGCATGATAGATCGTCAGCGGCCACAGGTCAGCGGTGCTCAGAGTCCATGCAGTTCGCGGGCCTGGACCAGGAGTTGATCGAACGAGGGGGCGAAGACTGAGGAAGCGTCCCCCAGAGGATCAAAGACGGCCGGATTGCCGAGGAGTACGTCCACGCAGTGACGCGCCGACCAAGCGATCGCTTCCAACTCGTATCCGCCTTCAAGCATGGGCACGTCGATCTCGGCGGAAAATCCATAAAGTCTCTCTGTCATAGAACGGTAGCCTGGACCACTCAGCTGCTGTTCAGCCAGCGGGTCACGCCAGTGCGCGTCAAATCCGGCAGAGAGGAAGAGGAACCGCGGGCGGTGACGACGTACGAGCTGCAAGATCAGGTCGTCGAAACAGCGCAGATGCTCTTCGGTGCCGCAGCCCGACGGGAGCGGGAGATGACAGTTGCCGCCAAACCCTGCGCCGAGTCCGAGTTCGTCGACGCGTCCGATGCCAGGGTAATGCCGAAGCTGATGAGTGCTGGCGCAGAAGACACGCGGATCGGCAATGAAAATATCTTGCGTACTGTTTCCGTGGTGCACGTCGAAATCGACGATGGCGATGCGTTCCACGGTGCCCGCGTGTAGCAAGTCCGCCGCGGCGATGGGAATGTGGTTGAGTAAGCAAAATCCCATCGCCTGATCGGGCGTAGCATGATGGCCCGGCAGACGGGGAAAACAGAATTCCGCGTCAATCTAACCGCGCACGAGCGCATGGGTCGCATCGACGACACCACCCGCAGCCAGTCGTGCTGCCTGCAGCGAATAAGCCGAAACCACCGTGTCAGGGTCGATAAAGACCGACTCGGTTTGGGCCGCCTCTTCCATACCCCGCAGCAGCTGAAGTAGCTCCGGCCGATGAACGCGCAAGATTTCCTCGTCGACGGCAAGACGGGGGACGAGGGCGAGACAAGCATCGGTCATACCTGTTTCATTAAGCAGCGATTCGATCACCTGTAAACGCGCAGGGTCTTCGGGATGGTGTGGGGTCATTTCGTGCACCTGGAAGCGACCGTAGCGCAGGAGACCGATGGTGCGCATAGGAGAGCGGGCAGCCAGGCCGGGGTGGGGCGTCACAGCTAGCGGTGCGTCGGACCGATATTCTGTACGGATGTATGTGATCGGCACTGCGGGACACGTGGACCACGGCAAGAGTTCGCTCGTTAACGCGTTAACCGGAATCGACCCAGATCGCCTGACCGAGGAAAAAGCGCGCGGGTTAACGATCGACCTTGGCTTCGCCTGGCTCACCCTGCCGAGCGGACGCGAAGTCAGCGTCGTCGACGTACCGGGGCACGAGCGTTTCATTAAGAACATGCTCGCGGGCGTCGGCGGGATCGACCT
>CAZZMQ010000007.1:38153-41886 GCA_964655365.1 uncultured Dehalococcoidia bacterium
TCGACCTAGCGCTGTTCGTAGTCGCGGCGGATGAAGGGGTGATGCCGCAATCACGCGAACACTTGGCGATCCTCGACCTGCTGCAGATCGAGCACGGTGTGATCGCACTGACAAAATCTGACCTCGTCGAGTCAGACTGGCTGGACCTAGTGGAATCCGACGTGTGCGAATTGGTCGCCGGCACCAGTCTGGCCGAGGCACCAATTGTGGCGTGCTCGGCTATCTCGCGAGCTGGCTTGGATCAGCTGACGCAGCTGATCGACTCCTCGCTGGAAGAGCTCCCGGCTGTGCGGGACATCGGACGACCACGGCTGCCAATCGACCGTGTCTTCACGATCAGCGGCTTCGGCACTGTTGTGACCGGCACACTAATCGACGGGCAACTCGCGGTTGGCGAACAAGCCGTCGTGGAACCGGGCACTCAGATAGCGCGGCTCCGCGGCTTGCAAAGCCATAAGAGACAGGTGGAAGTAGCGCAACCGGGCACACGCACGGCGGTCAATCTAAGCGGGGTCTCGCCCGAGGATCTCCATCGAGGACAAGTCGTGACGACCCCGGGCTGGCTCCAAGCCACCGTCTCAATGGACGTCCGGCTACGAGCCGTGGCGGACGCGCCACGTACCTTGCGCCACGGCGCCACTCTGACCCTGCACACGGGCGCCTCCGAAGTAGCTGCCCGCGTACGGCTGCTCGAAGGCAACGCATTGGACCCCGGCAACGAAACCTGGGCCCAACTACGGCTCGAGGCACCTGTGGCCGCAGCGCGAGGAGACTTTTTCGTGCTGCGCTCCAGTGAGGACACGGTTGCCGGAGGGCGCATCGTTGATACACGGCCACGCCGTCATCGACGCAACGAACGTGGAACATTGGATGCACTACAACGATTGCTCGAGGGCAGCCCGGACGACGCCCTGTTGACCGTCTTGCAACGACTGGAACCGGTCGCGCTGGCAGACCTTCGCACCCGTGCAGAGATGGATGAGACAGCGTTCAACGAGGTATTAACTCGGCAGATAGCTGACGGGGGCGTCATTGTGCTAGATCAGGCCGGCTCCGCGAACAGCGCTCCGAAAGAGGCCAGTTCTTTGACCACGGCAGCTGGCTTCGAGGCGCTGGCGGCGAAAGCGTTGGCACTAATCAACGAATTCGTGACGGAGCATCCTCTGCGCCCCGGCATTCCGAAGGAGGAGTTGCGCAGCAGGCTCGTGTTAACCGGCCGCGCCTTTCAAGGCTTCGAAGCCTTGCTAAGCACGGGGGGCCGTCTAGTAGCGCGGGAGCGAACGTTAGACTTGCCCAGCCGAAGCGTCGAGTTAAGCGCCGAACAGATAGCGGCAGTAGAAGCCCTGATGCAAGGCTTGCGAAAAGGGCGCACGCGCCCCGAAGCGACGGATCGGATCGACCCAGAACTGGCCGCTCACCTGGAGTCGCGTGGGCAGATTGTGCGGGTCGGTGACGGCATTATGCTTGAGGTCGGCGTACACACGGAAATGGTGGATGAGGTAACGACACACCTGCGCGAGCACGGAACGATCACGTTGGCAGAGGCACGTGACCTACTGGGAACCAGTCGTAAGATCGCACAGGCGTTCTTGGAGAATCTCGATCAGCGCCAGATCACGCGCCGCGTAGGCGACGCACGGGTGCTCCGAGGGAGCTGACGCGGCGGAGCACCATCTCGTCATAAGCGAAAACGGTCTCGAAACTCAGCCGCTGGTACACCGCGACGGCCAGCATATTGTCAGCCTGAGCATTCAATCCGATTATCTCGACGATCGACATTGCGCCACAGCGCGGCCTCGAGAAGCTTCTTATCAAGAACCTCCGAACCTCGCACGTCCTAGCCGGAGGCACGGATGCGACGGCTCCGGCGCCGACCGCTTGGCGTCTCCGGAGTGCCCATAATGCGGCGTCGCAGGTTCTCCTCCCAGAGTACGACAATCTGGGCGCCCACCGCGATCGACGAGTAGGTCCCGGCTACAGCCCCGATCAGCAGCACAATCACAAAGGGCCGAACTGTGACGCCACCGATCAACACCAGGGCAAGCAAAGCCAGAATAAGCGTGATCGAGGTATTGAGTGAGCGGCCAAGTGACTGCGTAATCGCAGCATTAACAGCGAAGCGCAAGTCGGCGCTCGTATTGGCAAGAAACGTCTCACGGACGCGGTCGAAGACAACGATCGTGTCATTGACGCTGTAGCCGATAATCGCCAGCAACGCGGTCACAAACATGGCATTGACTTCGAGATCGGCCACCTCACCGAGAATGGCGAAGGCGCCAACTACGATCGTCACGTCATGTAACAAGGCGACGATCGCGGCAGCTCCATAGACAGCGGGGTTGGGCAGACGGCGGAAGGCAATGCTGATGTAGATCAGGATGGCTAACGCCGCCACAGCAAGTGCAATCCCTGCATCCTGAGCGATCTCGGCGCTGAGGATGCCTGAGACGGCCGATGCCTGGAGTACGAAGAACGAGCCAATCTCCGCATCCAGAGTGGCCAAGATCTGCTGGCGCAAGAGTTCGATACTGCCGCCCTCAGGTTCCTGGGCCCGGATCTTGAACGAAGCGCTTCCAGTGCGCTGGACCCGAGCGTCCGCTAGGGCGATCGAACGCAACGCATCCCGTACCTCGTCCTGTGACGCGGCAGCGGCGAACCAGATCTCAATATCGAGGCGGTCGTCAACGACGTTGCTCTGCGGGCGCTGGAACTCGCCTAACGCGAGTGTGATCGCATCAGCGATGTCAGTCTCATACTGGGACGGTGCGATGTCGGCGGGGACTACCCCGCTCACCAGAATCGTCTCTTCACGTGTTCCACTAACCGTGATCTCATCGAAGCCTGCATCGGTCAGTGTGGTCTCAACCGTGGCGGAATCGACGCCCTGCAGGAAACGAACCTCCATCTCGAGTCCTCCCTGAAAGTCGATCCCAGGGTTGAGTTGCCAGAGCGCGATGGCAATAAATGAGGGGACCAGTAAACCGAGCGAGATGGCAGCAAAGTAGCGGCGCAGTCCGACGAAGTTGATCACGTCAGTTCCCTCCGCCTTGCACCCCTGTGGGCCGTACCGCTGGTGGTGGCTCGTCTTCCTCGCCTGTCATCTCCCGGATACCGAACAACCAAGGTCGCCGCGCCACGTGCAGGTCTACGACCAGGTGGAGAAAGGTGCGGGTGACGAAGATCGCGCTGATCATGCTGAAGATGGTGCCGACCAGGAGCGCGAGGGCGAAAGATTTGATCAGGTTAGCGTTCAGCGCGTCAGCGAAGAGCCAGAGGATTACAACGGTGATCAGGGTAGAGATGTTGGCGTCACGGATCGCGGGCCACGCGCGCGCCCAACCTGTGTCGATCGAGCCAAGCAGGCTACGACCAAGCCGCAGTTCCTCCTTCATACGCTCAAAGATGAGGATGTTGGCGTCGACCGCGAGGCCCATGGAAAGTACGAACCCCGCAACCCCGGCCAAGGTCAGCGTGATCGGAATCAGTTTAAAGGCCGCCATGACTGCGGCGGCGTACACGATCAGCGCGAGCGCTGCAAGCAAACCGGGCAGGCGATAGTACACGATCATGAAGACGATGATGGCGAGGAAGGCAACAAGACCTGCCTGGACTGTGTCGACGACAGAGTCCTCACCCAAGGTGGCAGCAACTTCCGTCTGCTGGATGACCTGGAAGTTGATAGGCAAGGCACCGGCGCGTAACTGGCGTCGTAGCAGGCGCGCTTCTTCGTTGC
>CAZZMQ010000008.1:0-41527 GCA_964655365.1 uncultured Dehalococcoidia bacterium
GCCGGGTTGGGCCTCCGAATTCAGCCGTAGTTGGGAGGGATGTACTATTCCGGTCGCCGCCAATCCGAACTTTGGCTCCTCATCGATGATCGTGTGTCCGCCCGCGATCACACCGCCGGCTTCACGTACCTTGTCAGCCCCGCCGACCAGAATCGCCGCCACGATCTCAGTCGGCAGATCTTCCGGGAAGGCCGCGATGTTGAGAGCAAGTAACACTTCCGCGCCCATCGCATACACGTCGTTCAGCGCGTTCGCTGCCGCGATTGCCCCGTACGTATAGGGGTCGTCGACCAGCGGCGCGAAGAAATCCACGGTCTGCACGATTGCCTGGTCTGGGTTTATGAGATATACGGCTGCATCATCGGCCTTATCCAGACCAGCCAGCAAATTGAGGTGCTCGTGCTGAGGGAATGTCTCCCCCAGTTCCCGTAAGACTTTTGCCAGCGCCGCCGGCCCGTATTTAGATCCTCAACCGCCGCAATGTGCGAGCTGAGTCAGTCGAAACTCGTTTGCTGTCATCGTTCACGTCCTCTCGCCACCGCCACGGGTTCCCTGCTTTTAGACCCTATCGCCTACTCGGCAATATGCGATCCTGCCCGTGCTACTCTTCGTCCAGCGCCGCTCCCGCAACCATGTCCAGAGCCCGTGCCTCGATCGGCGGGTTGTGCAGCGGCGCCCGTACATCGCGATAGTAACGTTCCAATGGTTCACTACGTTGCAATGATTGTCCCCCTACCAAGCGCATGCAGCGATCGACCGCCGCAATTGCCTGGTTGACGACGAAGATCTTCGTCGCCGCGATCTTGGGCCCCAGCAGCGGGGTCTCGGGCGCATCCCAGTCCTCGGCCGTCTCGAATAGCAGCGCACGCGCCGCTGCCAGATCGATCTCAATTCGACCCACCTGCTCTCGCACCACTGCCAGTTCGCCGATCGGTTTGTCCAGCCCGCCGGGTGTGCGCGTTCGGGCGAACTTCACGCTGTAATCGCGCGCCGCCTCCGCCGTTCCCAGCGCCGCCGCCGAGACCAACAGTGCAAACCATCCGGCGCCACCCGGCGGCCGCTTCGACGCGATCTGCTCTGCGAACCGGCCCGACGTCCCCGCCGGATGACGGAACATCACGTCGTCGTTGCTGACTAGCACGTCGGCGAAATAGACATCGTGCGATCCTGTCGCCCGCAGTCCTAACGTGTCCCATGTCTCCTCGATGCGGATCCCAGGCAGGTCGCGATGGATGGCCACCCGTGCCCGCTCGTTGGAGCCGTCCTCCACGGCCACGTAGGTTAAGAAATAGTCCAGCACCGGTGCTAGCGTCGCGTACGTCTTGTGTCCGTTGATACGCCAGCGTGCATCGCCGTCTGGCGTCATTGTTGTTGCCGGTTTACCACCGCCTTGCGGCGATCCCATCTCCGGCTCTGACGCGATCTGGTTTATTAGGGCGCCGTTCTCGGCGGTGTCCTTGAAGATCCGTGCGCGCAGCGACTCTGGCCATGTCCGAGACGCTGCCTCTCTTCCCACCGACATCATGTGCATCCCCGCCGCATAGGCAGGCGTAGCGTCGGCTCGCGCTATCATGTTTTGCGTCATCACAATGGCCATCATGCCGTGGCCACCGCCGCCGTACTCCTTCGGAACCACCGCCCCGAAGTAGCCTACGTTGCGCAGAGCCGTGAAATTCTCGATCGGAAACGAACCTTCACGATCGTGAAGTACCGCGCGCTCCTCGAATCCGGCTAAGAGCGGTCGGATCGATTCGAGCAGATCGGCTTGCTCGCGTGTTTTGGGGTAAGGCGGGCGCGGGTATTCGTCGTGCATTGCCGACCAGTCTACAGGCGTAAACTCTTCTGGCACGGTCCCAGTAGCGTGCTCCGCCCGGTTGCGAAGCGATGGTAGTTTAATGCGGCAGGGGCTAGGCCATTATAAGCAATTCCGCTGCACTAGTTCAGCAAGGTTGCGCTTGGTGTCCGTAGGCCCGAGGACGTTGCGGTCTCGCGCGTCTGGCTCTCTGACCAGAACAGCGCTGTGTTGAAGTTTTATCCAGTGGCACACTCAATCGCGTTGGCGCCGCCGGCGGCTCGCGTAACGGGACCCACCTGGACGCCCAGGGCCGCATCGTGGCCGCCAATGTCGGCGGGCTCGAGGACGAGAGTTCTGGCAGCCCCGCGCTGGGTGGCGCAGGCCCGCTCCAGTGTCGCGACGTCGAAACGGGGTAAGTAGAGGTGCTTGTTAGCGAGGTCGCTGGCCGGTCGCTGCTCTCATCTAATTGCCCCATCGTTGATTCCGTCGCGAACATCTATTGCTCCCATTTCACCTCTTGCTCCGGCAGCGACGCCTTCGACGGACGCAAGGATGGTTCCTCTTCCGTTGCAACCTCGACGGATCGGCCGAATTGCCGGCCGACGAGATTCAGTTCACCAACGGCCTCGCCCGCGACGTCGATGGGTCACTAGGCCCTGCCCAAGACTATGGACCCATACTTGGCATAACCGTTGCCGAAGTTCGGGGTGAGCGGCCTCTTAGCCCCGAAACACGAGGAATGATCGGCCCGACTGACGGCTGTGGTTTCGATCAGGAAGGCAACCTTTGGGTCGCGCTGTCGATGCCAAACAAAATCGTCGCCATCACACCCGGCCACGACGTTCAGACCTTGGTCGAAGAGCTCGGGGGGAAGGGCATGCATGCCCCACCAATGCCTCCTGGGGCGGTGACGGTATGCAGGATCTCTACGTGGGCAGCATTGTGACCGGCTACGTCGTCAAAGCGCGCAGCCGCGTCCCCGGCATGCCCCTGATCCATCAGCGTTAGCAGCTGTGGTGGTTGTAGGAACTCCGCGCGGATGAAAAGGCCCCGGTGTGAGACCGGGGCCGCTTCAATCAACTCGGCGGGCGAATGCCCTAGACCATGTCTTTCAGCGTCTTCAGTGGGCGCACCTTAACGACATTACGGGCTGGTTTGGCCTTGAAGACCGTCTCCTCGCCCGTGAAAGGGTTCACCCCGGGTCGGGCCTTGGTGGCTGGTTTGCGCTGCACCTGGAGCTTCATTAGTCCCGCGATATTCACGGTCCCTGGTCCGCTCTTACTGAGGTCCTTCTTGATCACGGCACCCAAGGCGTCGAACACTGCCCCTACCTCTTTCCGAGAGAGGTCTGTGTTGTCCGCGATCGTCGTGTACAAGCTTGACTTGGTGCGGGGTGTGTCGGTGGCCGGGATTTTGTACTTCTTGGCTGCCAAATTGCTTCTCCGTCGCTCTGGATCCAGTTGCTCAGATGCCGACCAGCGGGGCGGACTCCGCCGCCTCGCAACTGTTTGTACGCCACCCGTAGTCGTCGCTCAAGTCAGTAGACACCCGTTTTACAGGCAATAACGGAGACCCAGAGGTCTTTGCTGGACAGGGGGCGCCGATCACGGGGTTTTTCCTACGACCCACAAGGGCTTATCAAGATCATCTCCGTGTGTAACAGAGAAATCCGGCCAGCAGGATATGAAGACAATGGTGTACCCGCTTCCTGAGTGGCGAGGTGCCCCTTCGGTCGCCCGTTTGACGGAGATCGCTGGTAGTGCGTCGCCAGAGCATTACTTGCTCTCGGAGAGCAATTCATCGAACACCTGATCGATGATGAGAGTGACTTCGGTGATTGTTCCGTACGTTCTGCGGCTGGCCGTGCGGTGTCAGCCCTACACGCGTTCTGCTCGACGAGTCCTTCCCCGCCACCTGAGTGCTGGCGCTAGCTACCCTGGTAGCGCGCTTCGCGCTTCTCGGCGAACGCCAGCGGACCCTCTTTGAAGTCGTCCGTTGCCCGGATCGCGGCACTCAGCAGCGACTCCATACGCATCCCCTCCTCGATCGGCATCGACTGGCCTCGGATCGCAGCTTCCTTGATCGCCCGAACCGTCAGTGGCGGTTCTTGGAGGAAGCGTGCCGCATATGCTCGCGCTGTATCCATCACCTGTGACTGCGGTACGACGGTGTTGACCAGCCCGTGGCGTTCTGCCTCTGCCGCGCTCATATGCTCGCCCAATAGCAGCATTTCCATCGCTAGCGCGAATGGAAGCTGGCGTGGCAGACGCTGGGTGGCTCCTAGCGTCGGAACGATCCCTCGCCGCACTTCCGGTAGCCCGAACTCGGCAGTCTCCGACGCCACCCGAATGTCGCACGTGGAAAGCAGCGTTAATCCCGCTCCCAGGCAGTACCCATTGACTGCGGCGATGATCGGCTTCCAGACATCAAGCCCATCATCGATGTTGGGCTGCGCGCGAGGCTGGAACTGCCGCCAGCGCTCCGTGCCCTCCGCGCCCGGCCGCTGTGGGATCGACTTTTTTAAGTCCGCGCCCGCACAAAATGCGCGCTCACCTGCCCCGGTTACAATCGCGACCCAGATCTCGGGGTTGTCTCGCACCTCGGTCCAGGTCTCGGAAAGGGCGCTCAGGGTTTCGGGATCGAGCGCATTCATCGCCTCCGGTCGGTTAATCGTGATCGTCGCCACGCGATCGGCTAGCTCAAATAGGACGGGGCTGGTTGTCATGGTTCTTTCCTAACGCTCGATCGAAACTACTTCTTGAACGTCGTCAAAAGGTGTGCGGCGATCGTCGACCGCTGCGTCGCCTCACCCCCCTCGTCGATCCGCCGGAGCCGGAGATCTCGGTACCAGCGCTCAAGTGGAAGATCAGCACTGATGCCAGCGCTGCCATGCAGCTGAATCGTGCGATCGATAATTGTCGTCGCTGCCGATCCCGCCACGAGTCGGGCCCCCGCTACGCCCGCCGTGGCTCCTGCCTCGCTTGAGTCGAGTGCCTGCGCCGCAGCCAAATAGAGCCAGCGGCTGGCTCGTAACTCGACCTCGTTGTCGGCCAGTGCCCACTGAGCTCCCTGTTGTGCCGCGATTGGCGTATCGAACTCGCGCCGTTCGTGGGCTTGTCTGCGCGCCATATCCTGCGCCGCCGAAGCTACTCCTGTCAGTTGTGCGGCCTGGAACACTCGCCGTCGTGTTAGAAACGGTTCCCCCATTGTTGCGCCCCCGCCCAACTCGCCGATCAGGTTCTCGGCTGGTAGTCGCAAGTTTGAGAGATTCAGCTCCATTACGTCTTGTCCCCGGCTGAGCGTACGGTACGGTCGCCATCGCTGGAGCCCCTCGCGCGTTGACTCGACCACGAACAGGGACACACCCAACGCCGCTCCATCTTCATCCTCCGTATTCGCGAAGATCAGTCCGAAGTCCGCCGTTTCCGCCCCCACCACGAATAGCTTTGTTCCGTCGAGCATCCACCCCCCAACACCCCCGCCGTTGCTAATGCGACGTGCCCGGATCCGCGTGCCGTCCATTGGCTGCCCTGCCCCTGTCGGGTCCGATAGGCCCACAAACGCGCGCGCTTCCCGACGCAGCAGGGGCCAGAGGAATCGCTCCTGCTGGTCCTCTTTCGCTGCGTACAACTGCGGCGGCGCGTCCACGCCGAACAGCTCGTAGGAGGGTGAGACCACCCCCGCTCGATGCTGGGACATTTCCTCCGCCACGCGCGCACGTGTCAGCAGGTCTGGCAGCGCCTCGTCCAGATCCGGCTCACAGAACCCCGGTGCTGTGACCAGATCAGCTAGGCCGCTCGCCTGGCTCTTAGCGAGTAGATCCGTCCAGGCTTCGCTGGGCAAGGTCACTGCGTCGCTGTCGATCCGCTTTTCCCATAGCCAGATCTCTTTGCGCACGAATCGACGCAGTGTCGCTACGGCCAACTTTTGTTCTTCGCTCAGTCGCAGATCCAATGGGCACTCCTCGGCACGATGATACTGCGGCGCTGTACGATTGGTTCACACCGATCCGAGGCGCGAGGCGGCGTTAGCCGAAGATTCCCGGCGAGGCTAGATCCGGCGCCCCTTCCTTGTCTCTCCGAGGCTGTCTACATAGCCTCAGAGCAGAAATGGCGCCAGCATGGTGCTCGAATCGCCGGATGCGCCGGTTTTCCGTAGGCTTCCCTAGCGCGAGAATCAGAGCGTCAAAGCGAAGGCTTCCATGGTTACCACTCCCATCTATGCCATCGCCGATCGCTACGTGGACGAGTTCGCCGCCCTCAACCCGATTGCTGCCACCGGGCTCGGCGTGCCCGGGTACGAAACAGAACTGACCGATCATTCCCCGGCCGGGATCGAACGCCGCCATGCTCTCAATACCGAAACCGCCGCGGCTCTGCGCAACGAGCAGCCTGCCAGTGACCGCGACCGCATAGCACGTGACGTCATGCTGGAGCGCCTTGATTTGGCCGGTGAGTTGTACGGTTCTCGCGATTACCTGCGTGACCTCAATGTCCTGCACTCCCCCACCCAGGAGATTCGCAGTGTCTTCGACCTCATGCCGCGCGCGACCGTCGTTGACTGGACCAATATTGCGACGCGCATGCGGCGTGTTCCCGCGGCACTGGAACACGTCCGCACCACGCTCGATGAAGGTATCGCCCAGGGTTGCACCAGCGCTGCCCGTCAGGTGCGTGGCGTTGTCCAGCAGTGTGAGGTCTGGTCCGGCCAGCGCGAAGATCAGCCCGCCTTCTTTCTGACCCTGATCGACGCTTACGACAAGGCCACCATCGGTGACGCCGCGCTTCGCGCCGAACTCGTCGAAGGTGCGCAGATCGCCGGCCACGCCTATGCGCTCCATGCTCGCTACCTGCAGGATGACTACCTGCCTCGCGCCGAGCCGCTCGACCCGGTTGGTCGAGAGCGCTACCAACTCCACGCACGCGCCTTCAACGGCATCGAACTCGATCTTGAGGAGACGTACGCTTGGGGCTGGGAAGAGCTCTGGCGGATTCAGGACCAGATGCGTGAGACCGCTGAGCGGATCGAGCCTGGAGTATCCGTCGCCGACGCGATCGACCTGCTCAACAATGACGACGCTCATGCCATCGTCGGCGAAGAGGCCTTCCGCCAGTGGATGCAGGATCTACAGGACGGAACGATCGCGCAGTTCGACGGTCTCCATTTCGACATCCCGGAGCCGGTCAAGACGATAGAGGCGCTGATCGCCCCGCCCGGCGGCGCCCTGGCGATGTACTATACTGGCCCTTCTGAAGATTTCTCCCGCCCCGGCCGCACCTGGTACCCGACTGGTGGCAGCATCCGATTTCCCACCTGGCGCGAAGTCTCCGTCGCCTATCACGAAGGCGTTCCTGGTCATCATCTCCAGATTGCTCAGACGCGTTATTTGGGCGACGAGCTTAGCCGCTATCAGCGACTACTGGCTGGCACCTCCGGCTACGTCGAAGGCTGGGCGCTTTACGCTGAACGGCTCATGGCTGAACTCGGTTTCCTCGAATCCCCTGACCTCTACATGGGGTTGCTTACCAGTCAGGCCTTACGGGCAGTGCGCGTTGTGATCGACATTGGTATGCATCTCGAGCTCGCCATCCCCGAGCGCGAGCCGTACCACTCTGGTGAGATTTGGACCCCAGAGCTCGCGCTGCCCTTCCTGATCGAGCGCTCATTCTTTCCCGAGGCCATGCTAACTAGCGAAATCGACCGATACCTTGGCTTTCCCGGCCAGGCGATTAGCTACAAGGTGGGTGAGCGCCTCTGGCTCGAAGCCCGCGAGGCTGCCCGCCAACGCGCCGGTGCCGACTTTGATCTCAAGATCTGGCACACCGCCGCCCTTAACCTCGGGCCTATGGGGTTGGCCCAGATGCAGCGTGAGCTGGCCCTGCTCTAGCATCCAACGAGGTCACTACGCTGGTCCGATACGAACCGACTCCGTCCCTGCTTGCACCGGCATGATCGCTCCCTCCTCGAGCGGTTTCTCCAGGGAGTTCTTCGGCAGACCAGTGCTGATTGGTCCTGCGTAGATCTCCGTGTCAATCGAGAGCACTAGGTCGCGTGTGTAGACCAGTGGGACTGCTCCGATCTGCACTCGAATGTTCGCCTCGTGTACCATGCACCCTGTCTGTCCCACGGACCCAGTTTTCACGTGCACCCGCATTGGCCCGTTGAGGTCACGCAGGTGGATCTTGCCCCTGCGCGTTTTCCCCTGCCCCATTCTTTCTGGGCAGGGTGAGCCTCCTGCCCAGGGGGATGTTTTCCACTCGTGTTCATAGGCGTTGCAGCCTGTCGAAAGGGGCTCATGCTGCCGGTGGTTGCGTCTTCGTTTCTAAGGCAAACAGGCGATAGCCTCCACATTCGTACCGATATGGTACCGAACGGCTCGGCGGCAGTGCCGCGTGTCGGGGAGCGATATATGGCGGGTCCTCTCGATGGCGCAACCGTACTCGATCTCACCGAATGGGTGGCTGGGCCCTACGCGACCAAGCTTCTGGCCGACTACGGTGCCGACGTAATCAAGATCGAGCGCCCTGGTGGAGACCCGTCTCGCTCCGTCGGTCCCTTCAAGGACAATGATGCGCATCCCGAAAAAAGCGGGAGCTTCTTCTACCTGAACACCAACAAGCGTTCTCTTGTCCTCGACCTCAAGCAGCCCTCCACGCACGATCTCTTCGCGGCTCTGATCGACAAAGCCGACATCGTCGTCGAGAGCTTCCGTCCCGGCGCGCTCGATCGGCTCGGGATCGGCTGGGACTTCATTCACGCCCGTAAGCCAGAGATCGCGCTTGTCTCCATCACGCCTTTCGGCCAGGAGAGCCCCTACCGCGACTTCAAGATTACCGATGGCGTGCTCTATGGCTTCGCCGGCGAGATGTACTCGATGGGTATCCAGGATCGCGAGCCGACTAAGATGTACGGTACCGCCGCCTTGGCGGAGTGTGGTGCGGCCGCCGCTACTGCGGTCATGGCTGCACTCACCGTGACCGAGTTACAGGGCATTGGCCAGCAGGTCGACTTCTCCATGGCCGACGCCCAGTTCAACGGCGTCGACCGGCGCCACGCCACCGCGATCGGCCACCAGTTTTCCGGGCGGCTCACGCTGCGCACACCCGGCCCCGCCTCAGGCATCCTCACCGGGGTCTATCCTTGTGCCGATGGCTATGTGGAGTTCACCTCCGCAGCCAACAACATGCGCCGGGTCGCACAGATGCTGGGAAACCCCAGCTGGCTCGATGATCCAAAGTTCACAGACCCCGTGACCAACCGTCAGCCGGACGTCGTCGATGAGTTTAACGCCCACTTCTTGGGCTGGTGCATTGAGCGCAGCAAGCGCGAGATCTGGACCGAGGCGCGCGCGTTCAAGGTGCTCTGCGGACCTCTCTTCACCATCGACGAACTCTTCGAGGACCCCCACTTCCGCGAGCGCGGCTTCTGGCAGGAGATCGATCACGCAGAGCTGGGCCACTTCGAGTTGCCCGGCCGGCCTGTGGTCATGAACGCCTCGCCCTGGGAACTGCGCCGTCCTGCCCCTCTGCTGGGCGAGCACACGATGGAGGTGCTGGCCGAGATTGGCATCGATGCCCAACACCTCACCAGCTTGGCCAAATCTGGTGCCATCCGCAGTTACAGGAATGCCTCCGAATGAGCCCGAGAAAGCCGCTCGAAGGCGTCCGCGTGCTCGACTTCACCGTTGTTTGGGCCGGAACCTTCGCCTCGCTGCTGTTGGCTGACCTTGGTGCTGAGGTGATCAAAGTGGAGAACATCCACATCTTTCAACCAATGACTCGCGGCGGTATCGCTCGTCCACCCATCGGTCTCATGCAAGGCGACCTGGCCTGGGCCACGGGGTACCCCAACAACGAGCCCGGGCCCCGCCCCTGGAACTACTGTCCCACCTTCGTCCAGCTCTACCGCAACAAACACAGCGTCACGATCGACGTTCTTTCGCCCGAAGGCAGGGAGCTCCTGCGGCGCCTCGTTGCCGAATCCGATGTGTTTCTCGAGAACAACGCCGTTGACACGATTGAGAAGCTCGGTTTTAGCTACGACTGGCTGCGTGGCGCGCGCGAAGACATTATTATGGTTCGCGCACCAGGTTACGGCCTCACTGGCCCTTACCGTGAGGCGCGAACCTTGGGTGTCCATCTTGAAAGCGTGATGGGCCACACCCTCCTGCGCGGCTACCGCGATCTCGATCCCTCCCATACAACGGCCATCTTCTCCGGGGACTATATGGCCGGGGCGCACGGTGCATTTGCGGTTATGGCCGCCCTTCGCCATCGTCGACGCACGGGCGAAGGCCAGCTTATCGAGATTCCCCAGGCTGAGACCGCTTCATCGATGCTTGCGCCCGCCTTCATGGAGTACGCTCTCAACGGGGAGGTCCCTCGGAACGTCGGCAATCGCTCGATCTACGGCTTTTCCCCTTACAACACCTACCCTTGCCATTCGCCGGGCGACGGCGGGGATGGTGGCGACCGCTGGATCTCGATTGCGGTCACCTCCGACGACGAATGGACTGCCCTCCGCGCCATCATGGGCGAGCCCGATTGGGCCCAGTCAGCCGATTTCGACACCGCTGCCGGTCGTATCGCTAGGGAGGACCTGCTCGACGAAGGCATCTCAGAGTGGACCCGCCCTCAGGACGACTACGACCTCTTCCATCTGCTGCAGAATGCGGGTATTGCGGCCGCTCCCGTGCTGGAGGCTTCGCGCCTCTTCGACGATGCACACGTCAAGGCTCGAGGCCTCAACCAGTCTCAGATTCTGCAGGACGACGTTGGTAGCTTCCTTTTCAACGCGCCCTTCTACCGTTTCTCCGAAACACCGATTGGCATCGACAAGCCGCCTGTCGCTCTCGGAGAGGATAACGAGTACGTCTACAAAGAGGTGATCGGTCTTAGTCAAGCCGAGTACGACGCCTTGCTCGAGTCCGGCCAAGCGGGACTCGACTTTGACGACTCGATCCGTTGAGCGCGCCCCGATCGCCGCGTTCATCCGCTAGCCTCACTTCTCGACACTGTCGCGCGTAGCGTGTGCAAGAGGCGGAGTATCGGAACCTACTCCGTGGCGCTACTCATCCACCAGGAAAACGAAAATGGAATTTGGTATCACCTTCCCCTCCTACATCGAGGCCTGGAAAGACGCTCAGCTGGCTGAGGACAGCGGCTTTACCCACGCCTGGTTTTATGATTCTCAGCTGCTCTACAGCGACGTATACGCCACCATGGCGCTTGCTGCCGAACACACTAGCCGGCTCAAGCTGGGCACGCTTGTTGCAATCCCTTCCAACCGCATTGCACCTGTTACCGCCTCTGCCATCGCCACGATCAATTACCTTGCCCCGGGGCGCGCCATCCTTGGCGTTGGCACCGGTTTCACTGGTCGCAATACCATGGGCCTGCCTGCGATGAGTGCGCAGTCGATGCAGGACTACATTATCCAGGTTCGAGGCCTGCTCGACGGTGACGACGTGCTCTTCCGTGAGGGCGAGCGTGAGCGTTGGATTCGTCTGCTACACCCCGACACTGAGCGGGGTTTTCTCAACATCGAGGACCATATCCCGCTCTATGTCGCTGCTAACGGCCCCAAGGCTCAGGCTGTTACCGGTCATGTCGGCGACGGTTGGATCACCACTACCCAGCCTCCCGACGCCTTCGCCGCGGGCTACGACACCATCGCGCGTGCTGCGCAGTCCTCGGGTCGTTCTGCCCCCTTCGACGGAGGAACCAAGCCCTACACTGTCATCCTCGGCATGGGTTGTGTACTCCAGCCCGGCGAAGCGCGTGACTCTCAGCGCATTGTTGATCGTCTCGGCTGGGCTGTCATGCCCGGCCTGCATGCCGCTTGGGAAGCGGAGCACGGCCCCGGTTCCAACCTGGGTTTGCACGCCCCCGAGTTGGCCAACGTCTACAACAGCTATATCGACGACTACGCGGCCCAGACTGGCTCACCCGGGGATCGCCGCTACCTCGACGTGCACGAAGGCCATCTCGCCTACCTAAAGCCCGGCGAAGAGCAATTCGTTAACGCGCAGACGCTGGCTCGCACATTCATCGGTACGCCCGACGAGATCGTCGAACGTCTCAAGGAGCTTGAGGCGGCTGGAGTCGACAACCTGGCGATCCAGACCGTGCGGGGTAGCGCGCGCGAACTAATCGAAGAGTTCAGTACCCAGGTCATTGCCAAGATGTGATCACTGCCGGAATCCAAACACTCTAGCGAGGGGCAGATTAGCCGCGACGAGCTCGGTTGGCCAAATCCGCGGCATCAATTTCGTCGCTTCGCGCGGCGAAATTGCCAGGGATGTCCGCCCGATCTCGGTGCTGACGTGATTGAAGCCGAACCGCCGCGCGGTATCCATTCTCTCCGCCTGCCGCCTTCAGCATCCGGCGACCCCCACGGATCGCTCTTCTGGGTCGTCTTTGGTTTGGGAAAGCACAGCGTCGCACTCGATATCTTCGCTTCGCCCGGCGATGAGACTGCCGAACTCCCGGCCGCCAGTATTGGTCTTCTTGCGTCGCTTTCCTCTCCTCGCTCGTGCCGGTACCCTACGGCCCGATTCTTAAGTGTCACTTGGGCGAAGGGAAATCCGCATGAGTGAGCGTTCTATGCGCGGGCAGGTCGCCATTGTTGGCATCGGCGAGACGACCTACTACAAGCGAGGCCAAAGCCCTGACGCCGAGTTCAAACTCGGCCTCGAAGCCATCCTCAAGGCTTGCGAAGACGCAGGCATCTCGCCCGGCGAGGTCGACGGCTTCGCCAGCTACTCCAACGATCGCAACGACCCCCCGCGATTGGCGGCCGCGCTCGGTATCCCCGAGTTGCGATTCTCCAACATGCAATGGGGTGGCGGTGGCGGTGGTGGCTCAGGCGCCGTGGGCAACGCCGCGGCCGCAGTGGCCTCCGGCTACGCTGACTGTGTCGTCGTTTTCCGCGCGCTGGCGCAGGGGCAGTTCGGTCGTTTCGGGCAAGGTGCGCAGGTGCCCCGCATACAGGGGCGTGGCGCTTTCACAGCACCCTACGGCCTGATGTCGCCTGCACAGTCGTTCGCCATGCGTGTGCAGCGCCTCTTCCGCGATGAAGGGGTCAGTGCTGAGACGCTTAAAGCTTGTTCGCTCGCCTCCTATCACCACGCGCAGCAGAACCCGCGCGCTGTCATGTACGGTCGTCCGCTCACTTCTGAGGACTATGACAATTCCCGCTGGATCGTGGAACCGTTCCACCTCTTTGACTGCTGTCAGGAGAACGACGGCGCCGCTGCCCTGGTTTTGATGCCGGCTGACCGCGCCAAGGACCTCAAACAGACCCCGGCTTATATCATGGGTGTCGCCACCGGCGTTCCCAGTCGTGCTGCGGCAGGTGTCCACAACGCACCCGACTACGCTACTTCCAACTTTAAGACCGTTGCTCCGCACATGTACGAGATGGCCAAGATGGGCCCACAAGACGTCCAGGTTGCGCAGGTCTATGAAAACTTTACTGGCGGCGTCGTGATGAGCATCATTGAGCACGGCCTCTGCACCTACGAGACCGCCAACGAGTTCATCACCTTCGAAAACATGCGTGCACCGGATGGCAAGATGCCCATCAATACCAGCGGCGGAAATCTGGCTGAGTGCTACATGCATGGCTTGGAACTGCAGATCGAAGCGGTCCGCCAGATTCGTGGCGAGTCGCCCAATCAGGTGCCCAACGTCGACGTGTCGCTCGTCGCCTCGGGACCCATGGTTGAGCCGGTCAGCAATCTCTTGCTTGGTTCGGAGGCGACCCTGTGACAACCGCCAAGGCCACTGACCAAAGCTACCTGCCCTCCGGCATGCCCGGACCCACCGCCCAGGGCGACGGTCTGGATGCACCCTATTGGGAGGGCGCTCGCGAAGGTATTCTCCGCATCCAGCAGTGCAACGACTGCAGCGAACACCTATGGGGTCCCGAGTGGATCTGCCACGCCTGCCACTCCTTTGACCTCAACTGGATCGACGTCGAACCCCGCGGGATCGTCTACTCCTGGGAGCGGGTTTGGCATCCGGTCCACCCCGCTTTGGCAGATGCCTGCCCCTACATGGTCGTCTTGGTGGAACTGCCCCAGGCTGGCAACATCCGTATGGTTGGTAACCTTCTGGGTGAGGCGCGCGACTCCATCACCATCGGCGATGAAGTCGAGGCCGTTTTCGAACACCACAGCGATGAGGATCCGGCTTACACTCTCGTTCAGTGGCAGCGCATCGAGGACTAGTCTTCCCCGAAGTCGGGTGCCGCTGGGCCTTCGCGTGTGCCATCCCTGACGAGCGGGGCTGTCGACACAGCGTTGTCGGCGACTAGCGCGTCACTGACCGGAGCGAAAACAGCCAGTATTAACGCATGACCGAAGAGATCCCGCCCCGCGTGTGTGAAGCCGTCGCTATAGCCTAGTCAGCCTGCGCCGTGGTTTTCGTTTCCCCCAGTACTGCTCATCCGGTGTTGCGCAGTCCAGCCGCTACCCCGTTGATCGATCGTAGGATCGCCTCCAGCAATTGTTCACTATTTGCTTCATTTGGACTCACCCGTCGGCGCTGGATCAGGGCCACTTGCAAAAAGGACAGTGCGTCGACGTACGGATTGCGCAGATCCACCGAGCGACGCAGGACCGGATTTCCTTCCAACAGCCGCTCGATTCCCGCCACCCGGCCGATCCCCGCCACCGTGCGCTCAAACTCCGCTCTCAGCGACGCGAAGATCTCTGCTGCTGTCTCGCTCTCGCCCAACGTCCGCACGTAATGCTCCGCGATCTCCAGATCAGCCTTGGCGCAGACCATCTCCACGTTCGAGATGAACGAAGCGAAGAATGGCCAGCGCGCGCGCATGTCGCGTAGTAGTGCTAGTCCCTCCTCGCCATGCGCGTCGATGTACGACTCCAATGCCGTGCCGACGCCCATCCAACCCGTTAGCACGTGTCGCGATTGCATCCAGCCGAAGACCCAGGGGATTGCGCGTAGCGACTCGATCGAATGATTTTCTCCGTTTGTTTTTGGCCGGTAGGCTGGCCGTGAACCGATTGGCATCATGCCCAGCTCCGCCAGCGGGGTGACGCGATGGAAGTATTCGAACAGCGCTGGCGATTCGTGGATCTGGACCCGGTACGCTTCCTGCGCGGTTTCTGCCAGCTCGTCCATCGCTTCCCGGAAGCGATCCTGGTCCGCCTCGGTCACGCTGTTGCGCCAGTCCTCGAAACGGTGCGCTAGCACGGCAGCAGTAGCCTGCTCCAAGTTCCATGACGCGATCGCCGGTAGGCCATAAGTGAACTGGATCATCTCGCCCTGTTCCGTGTACTTGATTCCCCCTGCCACCGCGCCCGGTGGCTGCGCCAGAATCGCGTCATGCGAAGGTCCCCCACCGCGGCTCACCGTTCCTCCGCGGCCGTGGAACAACACCAGCTGCACCTTCGCCGCCGCCGCCACCTCTAGTAGCTCCTCCTGCGCCCGATACAGCCCCCAGGCGGCTGGGAGAATACCCACCTGTTTGGCGGAGTCGGAATAGCCGATCATGATCTCTTGCACGTTGCCGTGCGCTGACAGCTGCCGTTGATAGAGCGGATCGGCAAACAGCTCACGCATCACCGCTGGAGCCTGGCGAAGATCCTGTAACCGCTCGAACAACGGTACGATTGCGATTGAAGAAACAAACTCCTCCCCCTCCCAGCCCAGCAGTCGCGCCTCCCGCGCCACAACCATCGGGGCTAGAACATCGGCCACTCCCTCCGCCATCGAAACGACGCACGACTCCACCCCTCGCTGCCCGTTGTGTACCCGAGCGAAGCGGATCGCCGAGAACGTATCCAGCATCTCCTGTGTTTCGTCAGAGAATTCAGCCCCGGGCGTCACCAATGGTCGGCGCCCAGCCAGCTCCGCGCCCAGCCAGGCCACGCGCTCTGGGCTCGATAGTTCCTCATATCGAAATCCGCCCTCAATGGCGTCCACCGCCCCGGCGATCTCGTCCACCGCGGCGGCGAAGCGCTCCGCATGTTGGCGCACGTCCAGAGTCGCTAACTCGAATCCGAACGCCTGTACACGGTCGATCAGCGCGCGTACCGTTCGCGCTGCTGACTCCGCGCCGTGTCCCCGCAAACTCGCTACGATCAACTGCAAATCCGTCTGCAACTGCTCCGCTGACGGGTACGCTTTACCGTCTTCCGCCGCCTCGCGTTCTGCCGCCCGCGCGTCCAGTTGCCCCGGTAATGCTCGGAGTTCGTCCACCTCTAGGGTGGAGTGCGTCTCGGCCAAGTTCGCCTGCAGCCGTGCTGCCACGTAGGTCAATTTGAGTCGGTACGGCTCGTAGCGATAGGTCTCCGCGTTCCGCTGTGCGACCAATGGCATCGCCGCTCCGTCCACCTCCACTGATATCAGTAACGCCGGTAGGATCGTTACCCGCCGCGCAGAATGTGACAGCAGCGGGATCAGCTCCCGCACCGCCTCCAGATAGCGCAATAGTGCCCGTTCCTTCATTACCAGAGCGGTTTGCCGCGTCACCAACGGTGTCACGTTCGGATTTCCGTCGCGGTCGCCGCCCATCCAGGAGCCTAATCGCAGCGGGTGCACCTCTTCGGGCAGGTCAATTCCCGCCGCCGCCGCCGTCGCCCGCAGCTCCCCCATGACGCCGGGGACTGCATCCCACAGCGTTCCATCGAACACATCCAGAATCAGTCGCACCTCTTCGAGCACCGTCGGCCGTCGATGCTTCAACTGGTCCGATTGCCATAGCGCCTCGATCTGCATTCCGATTTCATCATCGATTGTGTTTTGCTGCGGAGGTGTTGCCTCGTCCCGACGGAGTAGTGCATCGTGGATCGCGCGCAGTTTGACCTGCGTCGTGCGCCGCGTAGACTCGGTTGGATGGGCGGTCAGTACTGGCCGCAGTGACATGTGCGCGATTGCCTCACCCAGCGCCTTGGGCTCCGCTCCTGCCTCCCGCAGTTCAGCCAGTGTCGCGGCCAGCGAACGTGGCGCGGGCGGCGTATCTGCGACTCGCTCGTACGCCCGCCGTCGCCGCACGCGATGCGTTTCCTCCGCTGTGTTGATCAACTGGAAGTAGATGGCAAACGCGCGCACCACCGCTTCCGCGCGTTCTAGTTCCCAGCCGTCGATCAACGATGCGATCTCATCTAGCAGTTCGGGCTTTTCTGCATCTCCGGGCCCACCAGCTGTGCCCCGCCGTCGACGTGTGAGGTCACGCAGACGCTCCACGTCTGCTAGCACATCGTCTCCCTGCAGATCCGCGATCGTCCGCCCCAGCCGCGCCCCGAGGCGGCGCACATCGTCGGCCAGTGGTTGGTCTTCCGGCCGTCGTGGCGGGATCAACGATCCCCTCGAGATTGCCGCTTCGCGTGTCTCCATCGGCGCCCCTCCCGGTTTTGCCAAGCCTACCCGTCTCATTCCTTCTCCGGCACAACCTGTTCTAGGATCCTCTGGCAAGAGGTGTACCGATGTCCGATCCCGCTCCCCAGATCGCCCCCTACGGCTCTTGGAAGTCTGCAATCACGGCTGACCTAATCAATGCCGCTACGATCCGCCTCAGCGGCATCGCGCTCGACGGCAATAGCATTCACTGGCTCGAAAGCCGCCCCGCTGAGGAGGGCCGCAACGTACTCGTCCGTCGTGAACCGGATGGCTCCTCGACTGATCTCATTCCGCCCGGCTTCAATGTTCGCACACGGGTCCATGAGTACGGCGGAGCCGCTGCGCTCGTCCACGACGGTGTGACCTATTTCGCCAACTTTGCCGACCAGCGCCTTTACCGCTGCTCTACTGAGGATCCGGATCCAGCTGCAATTACGCCCGCCCCCAGCAACGGGCACGGCGACCGTCGCTTCGCCGATATGATCTACGACTCCCGTCGCGATCGCCTGATCGCCATCTGCGAGGATCACACGCGTCCCAACGAAGAGGCGCGAAACTATCTTGTTTCGCTTGACCCTTGCCCGGACGGTGCTTTGCAGGAACCGACTGTCCTCGCCACCGGCCATGACTTCTACGCTAACCCCCGCCTTAGTCCAGACGGGAACCGACTTGCCTGGCTGCAGTGGGATCACCCTAATATGCCCTGGGACGGCTGCGAGCTCCAGGTAGCGACGCTCGACGCCTCCGGCGTGCCATTCTCTGTCGAATCCGTTGCTGGTGGCATCGACGAATCGATCTGCCAGCCCGAATGGGCACCTGATGGTCGCCTCTACTTTGTTTCCGATCGCACTGGTTGGTGGAACCTCTATCGCCACAGTGGAAGCGCCGTCGATCAAGTTGTCTCAATCGACGCGGAGATGGGCCGCCCCATGTGGGTCTTCGACAACAACGGCTACGCTATTCTCGATAACCAAACAGCCGTCACGGACCTCTTGCGCGCCGGCCGCTCACGGCTTCATACCATCGATCTGGAGAGTGGTGCATTGAGCGAGGTTGAGACGCCCTACACTAGCTTTGCTGGCTACGTTGCCGCTGCTGGTCGGGTCGGATTCATCGCCGCCAGCCCCACCCGATTCGCTGCCGCGGTCCTCTTTGACCCCGAGACGCAGACCTGTACGGAACTCCAGACCGCAAGCACGATCGAAGTTGATCAGGGCTATCTCTCCACACCAGAAGCGATCGAGTTTTCAGCCAGCAATGAGCTTTCCACCAGCGACCAAGACACCAACTGCGTCAACGTTACGGTCCACGCTTACTACTATCCGCCTACCAGCACCGGCTTCACCGGGCCCGAGGACGAGCGTCCGCCCCTGCTCGTTATGAGCCACGGCGGCCCTACCGGAGCCACTTCCGACGCACTCCGACTCGGTCTGCAGTATTGGACCAGCCGCGGCATTGCCGTGCTAGACGTCGACTACAGCGGCAGTACCGGCTACGGCACCGCGTATCGACGCCGTCTCAACGGCAACTGGGGCATTCTCGATGTCGACGACTGCATCAACGGTGCCAAGTTCTTGATCGAACGTGGTGATGTTGATCCTGACCGCTGCGCCATCACGGGCGGCAGCGCAGGCGGCTGGACTACGCTCTGCGCCCTCACCTTCCGCGACTTCTTCGCCGCTGGAACCTCGCATTTTGGCGTAAGCGACGCTAGTGCGCTCGCCACCGACACGCACAAGTTCGAGTCGCGCTATCTGGAATCCATGATTGGTCCCTATCCCGAGCGCAAGGACCTCTACAACGAGCGCTCGCCGATTTACCACACCAACTTGCTCAATTGCCCCGTCGCTTTCTTCCAAGGACTGGAGGACAAGATCGTGCTTCCTGATCAGTCGCAACGCATGGCCGACGCGCTACGCGAGAAGGGGCTGCCTGTAGCCTATTCTGCCTTCGAGGGCGAACAGCACGGTTTCCGTCGTGCTGCCAACATCAAGCGTGCACTCGAGGGTGAGCTCTACTTCTACAGTCGAATTTTCGGCTTTTCCCTAGCCGAAGCGATCGATCCCCTACCCATCGACAATTTGCCCGACTGATTAGCGCTCCATTCGGTGCCTTCTGTACGAACCCCACCTTGCCTTATTTGCCCACCTTGCGCGCTCCCATGGACTTCAACTCCATCGACAGCCCGGCCACGCACAGATAGACCCGGTTCGCTTCCCCCGCGATCGACGCATTGACTGCACCCAGCAGATCCCCGTAGGCCCGCACCGCCGCATCTTCTGAGATCACTCCTAAGCCCACCTCATTTGTTACCACGATCGATGGCCCGGGGCGTTGCTGCATCGCCGCCGTCGCCGCCGCCAGCTCCCCTAGGAGCTCCTCTTGCATCGCTGCCACATCTTGCGGCGTCGGTGCTCGCGTGGGCCACACCGGAAAGGCCCGATTCGAAACCCAGAGTGTCAGACAATCCACGATCAGGCAGTCCTCCGCCACCTGCGTGACTGCATCGGCGAGAGCCAGCGGTTCCTCCACCAGGTCCCACCTCGCCGGCCTCGATGCCTGATGGGACGCGATTCGCGCCGCCATCTCTTGGTCACCCCGCTCTGCGGTCGCCAGATAGGTCACACCCCCGTCCGACTCCGCCGCCCAATCCGACGCCAGCCCCCCCGCTAGCCGACTCTTCCCCGCCCGTACCCCGCCCGTGATCAGCAAAATCTCGCCCATCACATGATCCCGTTGAGGTGGGCCGTCTCGTTCACTGACGCCACCACCGGCACGCCCTCAAAGTCGCGGATCACGGTCACTCCCGTGTTTTGTAACTGGAAGCGCCACGAATTCTTGTAGGGCAGATCGAGCAACGCCGCTAGGAGCAAACCGATCGCGTTGCCGTGTGCGACTAGCACCACTGCCTCGTCCATGTGAGCCGCGACAATTTCCTGGTAGGCCGTGTGCATCCGCCTTCGCACTTCAGCTATTGACTCGCCACCCGGCGCGCGAAAATCGGCACGCGGCCTCGCCAAAAGATCCCAGACATCACGATCGCGTTCTACGATCTCCTCTTGTGTCTTGCCTTCCCACTCGCCGTAGAACATCTCGCGTAGCCGTGGATCCGAATCATGCGGTACGTCCAGCGCGCGCGCGATGATCTTGGCTGTCTCCGATGCTCGTCGTAAGTCCGACGAAACTACGCGCTTCGCTGGCTCTTCCGCCAAGCGCTGCCCAACCGCCAACGCCTGCCGCTCTCCTAGCTCCGTCAATCCTGGATCGCTATGCCCGCTGAACACGCGCGCCTTGTTGGCATCGCTTTCCGCGTGTCGCACCACATAGATCGTTGTTTGACCGATGACTTAGCTCCCATCCCAGAGCAGTGGACTCAGCCAGTTTTGTTCGAGCCCCACCACAATGGCAAGCAACGTCGCCGCCTCCACCAGCTCGATCAGTGCCCCGTACACATCCCCCGTTAGTCCTCCCAACCGAGTTCGCGCGTACCAGGCTAGCGATACCCCGACCGTGGTGGCGAAAACGACGACCAGCAATCCCTCGCCGCTCAACAGAAGCCCCGCAGCCAGCAGTGTCAAAACTGCTGCGACAACCGGCACTGTGCCCCCAACCGTGTCGTGCAACGCGCGCCCAAAGCCCTCGCGGCGGGCGTACGGCCATGTCTTCATCAGCCCCACGATCACTCCGCGCGCTACGATCGGTGCCAGGAGCAGTGCTGCGAAGCGCCCCCCCTCGGGCAGGCTTACCAGCAGCGCGAATTTCATCAAGAGCACCAGTACCAGAGCGATTGTGCCCCACGAGCCGGTAGTCGTGTCGCGCATGATCGCAAGGCGTTGTTCTCGGTCACGTCCGCCAAACAGCCCATCGCAGGTATCGGCTAGACCGTCCAGGTGCAGTCCGCCAGTCAATAGGACCCAGCTCAGGACCAGCATGCCCGCGACCACCGCGTCGGGTGCGATCTCTCGCCCCCCCCGCTCCAGTCCGAATAGCCCCAACCCGATCAGCAGCCCGGCCAGTGGGAATGCCCACAATGACGCGGTGACCTCGCCCGATGTTCGCATCGGAACAGAGTGCCAGCGCAGAGTTGTCAGGAACTCTATCGCCGGTAACGGCGACCCGACTTCTTGTCCTAGCCTGAGTCGGTTCGGCATCAGTCGTTCTGCTCGGGCACACCGGCCTCCGCGAACGTCGCCATCTCCGCCAGGATCCGTGTTGCGGCTTCCACGTGGCCCAGGAAGAGCGTTGCTCCGGTTCCCTCCCCCAGTCGCAGCTCCAGTTCGATGTACGGCGTTAGTCCTAGTCGCTCCAGGGCGATTGCGTGCCCTGGCTCTGCCGAAAGATGGGCTGCGGCACAATAGTCCACCGCCAGCGGCGCGATCGCCTGCGCGATCAGGGCTGCTGCACTGCTCACATAGCCATCAAGCGCGACCGGTACCCGATTCGCCGCCGCTCCTAGAATCACACCAGCTAGTATCCCGATCTCGAAGCCGCCTACGCAGCGGAGCACGTCGATCCCCTCCGTCGCGTTGGGTTGGTTGCGCGCGATCGCCGCTCGCACCGCCGCTGTTTTCCGCTCTAGACCCGCGTCGTCGACGCCGGTTCCTCTCCCTGTTACTGCCGCCGCATCAGCTTCGGCGCAGACCGCCGTTATTGCTGCGGCCGCCGTCGTGTTGCCGATCCCCATGTCGCCCGTTCCCACCAGGTCCAATCCTGCTTCTCGTAGTTCCTCCACGACTGCAATTCCATGCGCGACGCTGGCCCGCGCCTGCTCCTCGCTCATCGCTTCGGACGTTGTCATATCCTGCGTTCCCGACCCCACGCGTCGGCTCTGGAAGCGTAGTCGAGACGTTTTGGGCGGCGGTATGACCTCGGTCGACACCCCTGCGTCGATGATCGTTACTGTCGCTCCCTGCGCCCGTGCCATTACATTGATCGCGGCGCCACCGGCAAGGAAGTTTTGCACCATCGCCGCGGTCACCTCGGCTGGGTAGGCGCTTACCCCGCCGCTAGCAACACCATGCTCTGCTGCTGCCACGACGATCGTCTTGCGAGGCATTAAGGGTATCGGCTGCCCACTCGCTCCAGCCAGCCAGATCACGAGAACCTCCACCCAGCCCAGCGACCCTTGCGGCTTCGTCAACCGAACTAGCCGATCCACGGCTTTCTTAATCGAGACGCGGTCAAGCGGCACGATGCGATCGATCGTCGCTTCAATCACTGCCTCGGGATCCGGGATGCCAGTGCCGACGGTCATATTGTCAGTCCCTCAGTACCAGGGTCACCGGTGCATGATCCGACGGTTTTTCGCCTGCTCGTTCCTCTGTGTCTACTTTCACTGCCTCGAGACGCTCCACCAACGGCTGGGTAATCAGGTGGAGGTCGATTCGTAGACCTCGATTACGCTGGAATCCATCGGTCAGGAAGTCCCACCAGGTATATTGCTCTGCCTCATCTGTCAGTTCGCGTAACGCATCGTGCAGGCCCCAGTCCAGCAGCGCCTGAAGTCGTTCGCGCTCCGCCCTCGAGGCCAGATTTTGCTCGTACCAGGCCGCTGGGTCGAATAAATCTCGATCGTCCGGCGTCACATTGAAGTCGCCACAGATGATCAGCGGTTGATCGGGCGACGCCGACTTCTCCAGCCATCCCAGCAGTCGCTCCAGCCACTCCAGCTTGTAGCGGTAGTGATCGTGTCCCACCTGGCGTCCGTTTGGTACGTCGACCGTCGCCACGGTCAGATCGTCAAACGTCGACGCGATCCCGCGCCCGTCGGTGTCATCTGGCCAGGGGATCCGCTCTTCTACGCTGTCCGGGAATCGTGGCGATGCAATCGCGACGCCGTTGTAGCTCTTCTGTCCCACCAGGCTGACCTCGTAGCCGAGCTGGTCGAAGCCGTCAAAGGGAAATTGCTCCTCTTCGCACTTGAGCTCTTGCAAGCAGAGCACGTCGGGCTGGTGTTGGTCGATCCAATTCAGCACGCGGTTCTCGCGCGCCCGGATCGAGTTGACGTTCCATGTCGTGATGCGCATCCCAGCCTCCACGATCGAGGCTATCCGTTGCCGAATCCAGTCTCAATCACTGTCCTCAAACACGATTTCCAACCGTGGTTATGCCGGGAAGCGATGATCCTAGCTCTCCCCGCCGCCTATTTCGACACCCGACGCGTGAAGTCCCAAATCGCCGAGAAGTCGGCCTCCGGCTACCTCGCTTGGGACCGCCAACACGATTCCGCCGTCCGGCAACCTGAGCAGCACAAAGTCAGACCGCTGTGCCACCTCCGCTACCGACTTCGCTTGCTCCGCCCCGTCGGGCGCACGCTCTGCCGTACCCGCCGCATCGAATGCCACTATTGGCAGACCTGAATTGACAATGTTGGCTGCTATCGCCCCCCATGTTGTCTGGCCCAATGAAGCCGATTTTGGGTGGGTCGTCCTCGTCGGGTGGAGTACCCCGTTCCCGCGGGCTCACTCGATTACACCCTCTTCCTTCAAGACCCGGCGCGCGATCCGGAACGACTCCACCCCGGCCGGTGCCCCCGCGTAGGCCGCGATCTGGATAAAGGTCTCGCGTAGCTCCTCGGCCGTGCAGCCGTTGCGTAGTGCGCCGCGCAGGTGCAGCTCAAACTCCGTCGGTCGGTTCAGCGCCGCCAGGAGGCAGAGTACGTTGAGGCTGCGTTGCTTACGTTCCAGCCCGTCCCGAGCCCACGTACCCCAGGCCGACTCCGTCACCCACTCCTGGAAGTCGCGACCGAAGTCATCCATCGTCGCCAGCGCCCGGTCGACGTATTCGTCGCCCAACACCTCGCGCCGCACCGATAAGCCTTGCTCGAATTTCTCCGAAACCATCACGTCACCTGCTCTCGTACCTCGGTGCAAGTTCAGTCTAGCTACGCCAACTTCTCGGCTAGCTGCGCGTAGCCGTCCATCATCGGCAGCACCACGTCCGCTTCGGCCGGCGGCAAGTTGAACAATAGCCGGTGGAAGCCCAGTTCGATAATCTCCGTTGCTCGCTCCTCCTTCGGCCCAACTCCGAAGACGGTTAGGTCTAGCTCACTGAAGTCGCGCTCGGCACGATCACAGGACGCTTTCAACTCTTCGAGTCCCTCCCCAAGATCGCCACGACCGTTGATCGGCATCCAGCCGTCGCAATAGTCGACTACCCGGTCGTAGGCCCACTTCGATTCCGCCCCCAGTAGAACCGGCGGCCCGCCCGTAGTGATTGGCTTGGGGTACGACCACGACTTCTCGAAGTTGATGAACTCCCCGTGGTACTCGGCCTCGTCATGCGTCCACAGCTCACGCCACGCCAGCACCGACTCTCGCGTCACCTTCCAACGATCCTTAAACACCACACCGTGGCTATCGAGTTCTTCGGCGTTCCAGCCGGCCCCGATCCCGATTAGTGCCCGCCCGCCCGAAATCATGTCTAACGACGCGATCTGCTTCGCCGTCACGATTGGGTCGCGCTCCGGCACCAGCAAGATCCCGGTGCCCACCTTCAAGTTTTCGGTCACCGCCGCGGCCGCCATCAGACTTACGAACGGGTCATGCGTGTGTGAGTACTCCAGCGGCAGATCGCCACCGCCTGGGTAGGGTGTACGCCGGCTTGTGGGAATGTGGGTGTGCTCTGGGAAGAAGAGGGATTCGAATCCACGTGCCTCCGCCTCCTTCGCCAGTTCGATTGGTTGGATCGCATAATCTGTCGGAAACATCGAAACGCCAAAGCTCGTCATCGCACATCACTCTTTCTCAATCGCGAGATCCGTTGGTTCAAATCAGTGGGCGTGTCGGGCTGTCTTAGAACATTGCTACCGGGTTGACCGGGCTTCCGGTTCCGCCCTCCACTGGTAGCGGTAGCACCATCAGCAGGAATTCGTGCCGATCCTCTTCTGTACAGCCCTCGGCGAGCGGCTGCAGCAGCGAGTTGTCCAATAGTGTCACCCCGAACGAATACAGCACCGAATGCACCGGCCAAGGCAGGTTGTTCCGGTCGGGCCGCGCATCCATCATGTCCCAGCCCAACAGCGAGACATCTTTGTCGCGGATGAAGACCGAACAGGAGCCGTCCAGCCCTGGGCTCGGTGCCGTCCCCATGTAGTCCTCTGGGTTGTCGTTCTGCCAGGCTTCGCGTCCGCTATAAACAATCAGTGCGTCCCCAGGAGTTAGCGGCGTCCTCTGCGCCTCGGCGATCGCTTCCAGCTCGGCGCCCGTCACTGGATTGCCATTGGTCACATAGGGCTCGCCGCGGTGCGCCGGCACATCCAGCAGCACTCCGCGCGTGATGATCCCCGACTGCCAAGCTGTGATGTCGCCAAATTTTGCGCCTTGTGGCCCCACCAGCTCGTCTGGTGACTTGCCCTGCCAGCCGCCGTTTGCATCCCACACGTGGCATAGCGCATCGACATGTGTGGTCGAATAGCCGTGGTACATGATCCCGTAATAATCGACCGCACCGCCGCTCTCCCCGCGGTCGAACCACTGCGTGAAGTGTTGCGCCGGCTGTGGGTTGAGCGGTCCCGGTTTCTTTGGCCAAAAGCGGCTCAACGATACCGTGCGCCCGTTTTGCACTAGGGCCGCTGCCTCGATCCGCTTCTCCGCTGTGATCATGTTGAACGCGCCGGCCTCATCGTCGTCGCCCCAGCGTCCCCAATTGTTGCGCTCTGTCAGATTTGCGCGCAGTTCCGCCTCAGTCGGATCGGCCATTGGTTCACCCTCTCGTCACTAGTTTGACTCCGCGAAGTCTCTTCGCGATGAACCGGGAGGATAGCCCGCGCTTCGCTTCCGCGCGCGCCTCTAGATCGTCAATCCCCCCAATCCCTGCACCCCCCGCTGGTACTCGATTTCCCCGATGTGCCGGTAGCCGTGACTCAAGCACAATCCGTAGATCGCATCCCAGACAGGCATTTCCCCCAGGGGTTTTACTGTTACCCGCCGCGACTCAAACTCATCCTCCGATATCGATGCCAGATACGTTTCTGTTGCGTCCCAGACCTGCTGCTGGTACTGCAAGAACTGGGGCACGTCATGGATCGTAACGGCGTTTGCCTCCTCCTCCGTCATCCCCGTTCCCTGCGACGTCGATGGCAGCGCGAAATACTCGTCGTAATTTCCCTTCAGCCATACCGTCGGCTGCTGTTGCAACACCCAATTGATCACGTTGTCCTCGGTCCGCACGAAGTGCCAGAGGCTGAAAAATCCAGACACCCCACCCTCCTGCGGCCGGAAGTTCAACTGCTCGGCTGTCATCTCGCTGACCGCCTTGTTCAGCATCGCGTGCATCGAAGTCTGGCTCTCGCGCAGCAGATCGCGTCTGTTCATTGGTTCCCTCCGTTCTCAGTTCGGGCAGCCTAACGCCTTAGCAGTTGTGTTCTGGATCGTCCTCTCGCTTTACGATCATGTCCTTACGATGGCTGTGGTGGTCGAGACAGCCGTCGACCGCCAGGATCCGGACGATTCCGTCGGTTGACCGTACAGCCCACGACCATTCCGCCCCCGCCACCTACATCCCACTACCCGGAGGACAAACGATGCTCCCAGCCGACAACGCACAAGCCCTCGTTAGCCTTGCTGATGCCCTGCTTAAATCTCAACTTAATCGCCAAGCTCACTACGCCGAGCCGCTCACCCACGGCAGTATGCGCCTTGGTATGTACACTCCTGTCGGCACCGATCCCCAGCAGCCCCACGACCAAGACGAGATCTATCTTGTCGCCAAGGGCTCGGGCACATTTGCTATAGAGGCCGGTCCGAAGCAGGCCGACCACCACTTCTTTGGCCCCGGAGATGCCCTCTTTGTCCCCGCGGGCGTTGAACATCGTTTCGAGGACTTCAGCGATGATTTCGCTGCCTGGGTTATCTTCTACGGCCCAAAAGGCGGCGAAGCCGCGCGTTGATCTCCGCCGCTGTCCATCCCACGAAGGAGCGTGCTTGCCACGAGCGATCCATGGCAACAGACCGCGCCGAGGTTCAAGGGAGGGCAGGCGGGCTGGCTTTAAAAGGCCGGGCTTGTGTTCGTCCCGATTCTGGGGTTCTCGAGCCACCCACGGCGATCTATCCGGGCGTCAGCCCCACCGACACCAGCAAATCCGCCACCTCCATGCGCCGGCAGGTAAACATCGGTGTATCCACCGCCGTGTACGCTGACGATTCCGAATCGCGGAGTTCCCGCACAAGTGCTAGGAACTCCCCCGGCGCGTCTCCCTCAAACGCTACCACGAACTCCTGGTCGTCCAACCCGTACGAATAGGTCGTATTGATCTTGATTCCGTGGAAGCCGTGCCCGATCGCGATGTGCTCGTTCATGATCCGCTGCCGCTCACCCTTCGGCAGCGTGTACCAATCGCGTGTTTTCACCATTGGGTAAACGAAGAGATAGTCGTTGGTTCCGCCATCCTCGCGCAGTACATCGCGTTTCTCCCCGCCCTCATGCAGCGGGTTCGCATACATCGAGCGCATTGTCATGGACAGGTAAGAATGCGGTCGCTTCAGCCCCCCCGCTATCGGCGATGCCAGCAACGACGCGTGCCAACGCTGAATCTCATCCAGATCGTCCGATACTTGCCAGATCAGGAAGTCTGTGTCTGCCCGTGTTCCGACCGTCGAATACGTTCGTGTCAGCATCCGTTCGGCCGACTGGTTGAGCAGTGCCGCCAGTCGTTTGCCTAACTGCAGTCGGCCCTCCTGCGGCCCTTGGCGCACCTCATCGGTCACGCGGTAGAACGAGAACTTAACGAACTGCTTTCCCCAGCTTGCTTTCGCCGGGTTGCCGTGCGGCGTTCCGTGCCCGTGCGGTGCCCCCGACTCTGTTGACGGCCGCGCGCTCATCGCGTGCTCGCTTTGATCTCGTCGGAGGTCCGGTTCTCGGGCGCGATCCCTGCCTCGTTCGCCAGGCGTAGCCCGAAGTTGGCATCGAACAACTCCTCCACCCGTCGCCACTGCTCCGCGGTGATGGGTAGCGTCTCAGGCGCTGCCGCGAACTCGTGCAGCTGATCGCGATTGTAGATATTCGGCAACGCGCTCACGATCCGAGGCGTATGCATCAGGAACTGCAGCGCTGCTTGCGCCATCGTGGCTCCTCCTTCGACGAGGAAGTCGAGCTGCTCGATCTTCTTCAGCCCGTTCTCCAACCAGGCCCGCGGTCGGTGACTGCGATGGTCGCTCTTGTCGAACACCGTCTCCAGTGTGTATTTGCCCTCAAGCATGCCCGACGAATGTGGCACCCGTACCAACAGTGACGCCCCGCTCTTCTCTGCCGACGCAATCAGGCCTCGCCCCGGATCCAGCTCCAGCGCGTTGTAGATGATCTGCACGAGATCGACCCCGCGCTCTTCCATCGCGTAGACACCCTCTTCCAGCCAGCCGATCGCTGGCCCCAATGCCACGCCGATCGCGCGAACCTTCCCTTCCCGCTTCACGCGTTCGAGGAAAGTCCACAGCTCATCCCGCTCCAGCGCGTCTCGGCGCGGATTGTGGAACTGCCACAGGTCGATGTAATCCGTTCCCAGCCGCTCCAACGCCTCGTTCAAGGATTGCTCAATGAACGAGGTGTCCCATCGCTGTGGCGCTTCCTGATGGCCCGCCAATTTCTCCTTCGGCCGGTTCGCGAAGTCGTAGCCAAACTTTGTCGCGATCACCACGTCGGCGCGCTCACCCTTCGGGAATGCGTCGCGCAGCAGCGTCTCTCCGCGCCCCTCACCGTACGTCGCCGCCGTGTCGAAGAAGTTGATCCCCAGGTCGCGCGCCTCGCGCAGCATCGCGATCGCGGCGTCGTTAGTGTGCTCGCCCCACCACGACGTGGCCACTGTCCACACCCCGAAGCCCACATCAGAGACGGACAAGTCCGAATTCGCGATCTGACGGTATTTCATCGCATTTCTCCGCTGCTGCCCTCTAACGCGGGCTTTTAACCTAAGTGACGGCAGATGCCTCCAGCAATCGACTCTGCATCGCCAGGTTCACTCGCCGCCTAAGCTGCAGGTGTTTTTGGTCGCAACGCTCCCGACGGAGCCTCCTCTTCGTCCTTCCGGGGCCGTCGCGGCGGTTTCGCTAGCAAGAAAAATACCGATCCAATCCCTGCCATGACCGCCAGGACTGTGAAGCCCAGCTTGTATGTCCCCGTCGAGTCGGCGAGCACCCCAGCCACGATCGGACCCACCGTCATCCCCACCATCATGATCATGGACGAGAATCCCATGATCATTCCGAACGATTTGCGACCAAAGTAGTCTGCCCGCAAGGCCTGCGTCAGTGGGCCTCGCGCTCCCCACGCCGTGCCATGCAACACTGCGAACAGGAACACCATCCACAACGCTGATGCCCAGGCCAAGATCAGCATTCCTGCGGAGTGCCAGAGCATCGCCACGAACACGATGTAGCGCTTGTTGAAGCGATCGCCTAGCACCCCACCGAACAGCATTCCCACGATCTGCATCGCCGTCATCACTGCGATCACGATCGCGGCCGTACCTAGCGAGTAGCCCAACTGTTCGTTGATATGTAACACCAGGTGCACCATCACCGCTGAGACGACTAGCAGTGCTGCTGCGTGCCCCAGGGAGAGATACCAAAAGGATCCCGTGCGCAGCGCCTCTCTCACCGTGTATTCGCCGTCCCGCGCCGGAGCGCCCACCGCCGCGCCGCCCTCTGCCTCTGCCGGGGGCGGCGGCGCCGTCAGCGGCTTGCCATCCACCCCGATCCCAATGTCCTCCGGCCGCGTTCGGATCACCCGCGACAGTGGCAGCCCCACGAAAAGCACCAACAACCCCGACCCGAAGGCCGTCTCACGCCAGCCAAACTCCTCCATGCTCAGTACTACGATCGGCACCAGCAGGCCGCCGATCGCCATCCCCATCCCCATGACCGCCATCGCCGTCGCCCGCCGCCGCTCGAACCAATTCACGATTGCTACCGTCAGCGTCATGAAGCCGCCTACGCTCGCGCCGATCGCCATTAATAAGTAGGTCACGAAGAAGTGCCACTGCGTGTCGATTTGGCTGAACAACAGAAAGCCAACCCCCAACATCACCAGCCCCGCCCGCATCATCTTCCGCGGTCCCAGCGTGTCGATCAGCCAGCCTTGTATGGGCCCCAGGATCCCGCTCTCCACGCGCGTTACCGAAAAGGCGAATGAGAACAACGTCTTCGACCAGCCGAATTCGTCGCGCAGAACCGCCGCATACGCTCCGAACGTCTGCATCATTAGCCCACCGATCAGGATCTGAATCACCACCCCGATCCCAACGATGCGCCAGCCGTAGAAGAGATCACGCGGCCACGGCCTGCCCGCACCGCGCAATGCGGGGCAGAACCGAATCGCCGGACGGCGCGATCGATTCATGGCCCAGCCCCTTCCGGACGGCCCACACTGCGTTCCAGCGACCCAGAGACGCGGCGACCGCTCCCATCCTAGCTTCCCCGCCGCCTACCTTCTCCCGGCGCGCGGCCCGGATTTACTGGCTGACCCGTGCGACTGCTCGGCCGGCGGCCCGTCGTGTGACGGCCGGTTCCGGATCGATCCTGGCACCTCGCGCAGCGCCTCCGCCATCCGCTCGCCGATCATGATCGCCGTCAGGTTCGTGTTGCAGGACACGATCTCCGGCATGATTGCTGCATCCGCCACGTAGAGCCGCTCCAGCCCCCGCACCTTTCCTCGTTGATCGACCACCGCCATCGCATCGCTGTCGGCCCCCATTTTGCAGGTGCCGCAGACGTGCCATGTCGTGCTCGTCGTCCCGCGGATGTAATTCTCCAGTGCCGCGTGGTCCGCCACCACGTCCGCACTCGGCGCTAGCACCCGCTCTGCGAACGGTGACAACTCCGGTCCATTCATTAACGACCAGGCCAGCTTTACACCCTCCGCCAACCGCCGCATGTCGTCAGGGTGCGTCGCATAGTGCATATCGAGCTGCGGCTGCTCATGCGGATCGGCAGAGCGCAGCGTCAGCCGTCCCCTCGATGCCGTTCGCTGCACGATGACTCCCACCCCGAATGTCGCTCCCGACTTTCGGGGTGCATCGGTTAATCCCCGGACTTGGTCCCGATCGAAGATCGTCGAGATCCCCAGCTGCATATCGTTCGGCTGTTCTGATCCTGCCGACGTATAGCGCAGTCCAACTTCCGTCACGACCCTGGGGTCATGCTCCGATCCCTCCTTCGCCAGCGCTTGGACTCCTGCCCCGAAGTGGTCGATTAGGTTCTCGCCTACGCCAGGCAGCTCCAGAACTTGCGCGATCCCGTGCGGTTCTATTTTCTCCCGGGGTCCCACGCCCGAGCGCAGCAGAATCGCCGGCGAAATTAGCGCCCCCGCCGACAGCGTCACGCGGCTACCTCGCACGACCTGGAGCTGGCCGCCACTCTCGACTTCCACCCCTACTGCGCCCCCGTCCTCGAACAGAACCCTGTGTACCAGTGCCTCCGCCCGGATCGTCAGATTCAGCCGCCCCCGGTTTGGCACCAGGTAGCCTAGGTTCGTCGAGAAGCGATCGCCCGCAACCCGGTTGCGTGGCCATGGTCCAACCCCCGTTGCGTCTGGCAGGTTCTGGTCCCACGAATCTTCGAACCCCTTCCGCCGGCACGCCTCATAGAATGCCCGCTGGATCGGCTGCCACTTGGCTTTCGGCGTCCGCTCGATCGGGATCGGGCCGCTTGTGCCGTGGAAGTCGCCGCCTTCGGGGTCGTCCTCCAGCCGCCTGTAGTACGGCAGCACATCCTCGTACGACCATTCATCGCAGCCCGCCTCCACCCACGCTGCGAAGTCGCTTGGCACCCCGCGTAGCGCGATCGTTCCGTTCACCGCCGACGATCCACCTACCACCTTGCCGCGATGCAGCTTGATCTCGCGTTCCGGCTGCGCCGACGCCTTGAACCCCCAGTCATGATCGCTCCACGATACCCACGGCTTCAGCAGATCATCTGGCATCGAGTCGAGTGACGCATAGTCTGGCCCCGCTTCTAGCAGCAGCACGCTGCGCTCCGCGTCCTCCGATAGCCGCGCCGCGATCACGGCTCCCGCCGAACCCGCCCCCACGACAATGTCGTCGTATTGCATACACGCTCCTTGCTGTCGCGGCGATACTACGTGACCACTCTGCTGATTGCCGCGTGTGGGGGCAGGCCGACGCGTCCGCCCGACTACTTATACTGCGTGACGTGAGGATCTCTTGACTACAGACACTAACCCCGACCCCTCCGGCGTCGTGCGTCAATGGCTCAGCGATCACGAGATCGACCACGAACTCATGGCTTGTGCTCCGGAGCTCGCGGACACCGCCGACTTCTGTGCCCATTACGGTGTCGCCCCCGCAGCCTCCGGCAACACCATCATCGTGGCCTCCAAGAAGCAGCCCAAACGCTACGCCGCGTGCCTCGTCACTGCCACTACCCGCCTCGACGTTAACAAGCGCGTGCGCAAGTTGATCGAGGCGCGCGCCTCCTTTGCTTCTGCCGACGAGACCCGTGACCTGACCGGCATGTTGATCGGCGGTGTCACGATCTTCGCCCTTCCCCACGACCTGCCGCTCTACGTCGATGCTCGTATCATGGACCTGGCGCACATCTGGGTTGGGGGTGGCAGCCGCTCTTGGAAGATCAAGGTTAGCCCTACCGAGCTGCACAAGATTCCAAACCTCGAAGTGGTCGAAGGTCTTGCCATGGAGACCCGGAGCTAACAGCTGGCCTTGGCTCACGTCTCTTTTCGAAGCGTGGTCTGCTCAATCGCCCCTTAACCGCCTGGACGCCACACATCCCGCAGATGTCTTTTGCGCCGTCGTCTCTCCGAACGCCCCGCCGTTGAGTCAGTACCGAGTGGATTAGCCTTATTGTCGGTGCAGTGCCGAACGTCATCAACGCCGTCTGCCTGAACGGCTTCTCAGACCCGCCTGTCAGGTCCTCCAGTACCGCTGCCAGCAGCGGCTCGATCCCGCTCTACTTCACTGTGGGCAGGTGCTGATTCGCCAGCGGCGTTCATGTACCACCCAGATGTCCGGTGGTAGCCGTGTCGCATACGCCACCAACGCTCGGTCCGTATCGAGGAACGTGATCGACTCGAAGTCGTTGCTCGCTTGTCCACTGGTCTCTACTAAAGGTGCCCCGAAGGAATACGAAAGTCTCCCTGCCTCGCCCGGGTCGCCGCAGTCGTCCAGGAAGACACTTCCGAAGTCCTCGGCGTTAAGCGCGTTCAGCGCCGCGATGTGTTGCGCGAGCGCCTCAAACAGGGTGTTCTCCCGGGCCCCGATGCCCGGACCGCCGCTCGCGCCAAGCGCCTCGTCCCCCTCCACGTTAGGGACACTCGCGGCTACTTCGGCTGGGGTTGCCTCGCTCACAGTTGCTTTGCTCTGTCCCTGATCGCTGACTGCTTCGACCGCGAGCGGCGCCGATCTCGTGTTGGATGGCAGCTCGGCACTACAGGCAGATAGCACCAGTGCGGCGACTGGGCCAAGAAGAGCCAATAGCATGACTTCTCTCGTCGAACCAAGCGGCACATGCATTTCGCCAGCTTAACCGGCGAGTTCGCCGTGTCCTCGCCGCCCGCTCAGTTAGGTGCGCTCTGTGTCCCGTTTTCTGGATCGACCATTGGCGGATTTCCCGCACTCGTCTAGACAGCGCACTCACCCTCGCCGCGTTGCAGGATATACAGTCCGTCACGCTCCCAGTCGATGAACATCGGCAGAGTCTCCGGGCCGAAGTCTGGCGGCAGCGTCAGATCCTGCGCCGCTGCCATGAACGGCTCCTCGCCGACCCGGTCGAAGAACTCGTTAAATTCTTCGCCGTCGTTGCGCTCCCGCTGATAGAGCCCCACGAACCGCTCTACTGTTTCGGGAACGCGCTTGGCTGGGATTCGCAGCTTGATCAGCGTGCCCAGACGCAACGCATCGCCGTTCCTGTAGCTGCCCGCCAGGAACACGTGATAGGCCGGAATCTGTCGCTGGCCCTGCCGGATCGCCGCACCGTGGAAGCCGATATTCGCGATGTGGTGCTGCCCACACGAGTTGGGGCAGCCGCTCATGTGGATTCGGATCCGGCGCGTCGCCGCGTCATCGATGTCCAACTGTGCCAGCTTGTCGCGTACCGCCGAGTTTAACCCCATCGACGAAGTGATGCCCAGCTTGCACGAGTCCGTCCCAGGGCAAGAAACCACATCCGTAATCTCGCCCGCGTCGTCACCACCCAAGCCCAACGCCTTTAGATCGCGCCAGGCCCCGTACAGGTGCTCGGTAGGGATCCAGCGCAGCAGCATATTCTGACCCCACGTACTGCGCGCCCGGGCATTGCCCCAGTTACGCACGACGTCGGCCAGTCCGTGCCACTGTTGGACGTTCAGGTCGCCACGAGTCAGGTGAGCCTCGATCGAATGGTAGCCACCCTGTTTCTGCGGCTCCTCCCAAGTCGGACGCTCTTCTTTGGTCCAGTCCTGCGATAGGTACTCGTCCAGCAGCTCGCGGAATCCGTCCCGTCCCAGGCGTGTCACGAGGTACTTGATCCGGGCTTTGTGAATGCTCTTGCGCAGCTCGTCGGCCTCGTTGAAGAGACGCAGCAGGCCCTCCGAGAACTGGAGAAATTTGTCTACCGGTACGAACTCGTCGATCACCACGGCGTGCTTGGCCATGGTCGATAGCCCTCCACCCTCCAGCACCTCAAAGCCACGTTCCTCTTTGCCGTCTACCTCGCGTAATTTGGCAACGAAGGCAAGGTCGTGGATTTCGGCGATCGCTCGGTCGCTCTCGCGACCGGTGAAGTACGTTTTCCACTTGCGTGGCAGCAGTTGCGTGATCTCATTGCGCACCCAGTAGCGAACGTAGGCACCGGCGTACGGCGTCACGTCGAACGGCTCTTCATCGTTGATCCCCGCGTACGCGTCGCCAGTCACATTGCGTACCACATTGCCGCAGCCCTCACGCGACGAAAGGCCGGCCTCCGCCAAGCGACGGAATACCGGTCCCATTAGGTCCAGGGGAATGAAGTGCATCTGGATGTTCTGACGCGTCGTAACGTGTCCCTTCTGGAGCGGGACGAATTCCTCCACCACGTCGCCGAAGGTGTCCAATTGCTCGGCCGAGATCCCGCCCCATGGCAGCTTGACGCGGATCATCTGGACGTCCGGCTGGCGCTGGCCGTAGCAGCCCTGCTTCAGGCGGAAGCCGATGAACTTAGCCTCATCACGCTCGCCACGTATGAAGGCCGCAGCTTCGGTTTCGAAATCATCGAACTCTTGCTCGATGATCGGGATCACGCGTCCCGGAAGATCCGTTCGCGTTTGGGTTGTCATCGCGTCCCCCAAATGTGTCGTTGATTCCAGCGCGGCGGTGCGCTGCGGGTGCCAATCATAACAAAAACAATTCCGATTCTGGCTATTCTCCAGAATGTTTACCCGTCGTCTCGGCTACTGTGTTCGGCGAGCCAGTGCCCATACCGCGGTCGACGTGGTCACCAGCGTGAATCCACCCACTGCCGCGAGCATGTAGCCGATCTGATCCCAATCCCATCCGCTCAACATCAGCTCGCGCAGCCCCCGCAGAATGTACGTCACCGGATTCAACTCCGCGATCGTCCGCAGCCAGTCGCTGTAGATCGAGAGTGGTGCGAAAGCGGGCGCTAGGAACAGCAACGGAAAGAACAGGAGGAACCCTGCCTGCGCGGCCTGCGCGCTGCCCGTGCGCAGCGCGATCGAGATCCCGATTCCGGAAAAACCTCCGCCGAACAAGGCCCCCACCAACACGATCATTGCCCCACCCGAGACACCAGTGGCCAGCCCCGAACCCACTACCAGACCGATCGCGACTACGAGCAACGTGAACAGGGCCCCGCGCATGAAGTCCGCCAGGATACGGCCTGTAATGATCGACCAGCGCGACGTCGGCGTCAGCAGCAGCTTGTCGAAGTATCCTCGCTCTATATCCGTCACCATCGCGATACCTGAGACCGACGCTGCCCCTGCCACCGCCTGCAAGATCGCGACTGGCACCTGGAAGGCGACGAAGTTTTCCACCCCGAAAGCCGAACGCGCCACTGTGCTTACGCTGCCTAGAATCACCGCGAAGAAGAACAATGGGATGAAGATGTTTCCCACCTCCACGCCGGGTTGGCGTAGCGACTCCCGCATCGCCCGCATCGCCAGGTAAAACGAGTGAGTCCTGACTGTCATCCGGTCGCCCCATCCGCTGTGGTGCCCTCCATGTGGTGGCCCGTCGCGCGCAGAAAGACATCGTCCAACGTCGGTTGGGAGAGACGCACGTCGCCGAAGGTCAAGTCTGCCTCGTCCAGCGCCCGCACAATGACGGAGACCGCTGCGCTACTGCTCGGCACATAGATCGAGATCTGGCGCCCATCTCTCCGCACCTCGTTGACGCTGGCTAGTCCCTCCAGTCGCTGCGCTTTCTCTGCTTCCATCTCTGAGCCCAGCTCTACCACGATCACCTCCGATCCGATCGACGCCTTTAGCTCCTGTGGTGAACCCTGCGCCACGATTTTGCCCGCATCCAGAATCGCGACTTCATGCGCTAAGCGGTCCGCTTCCTCCAGGTACTGCGTTGTCAAAAAAAACGTCACTCCGTCTTTCGTGTTCAATCGCTCTAGGTAGCGCCAGAGGCTCTCCCGGCTGATCGGATCCAACCCCGTGGTCGGCTCATCCAAGAAGATGATCTTGGGCGCATGTATTAGTGCTGAGGCCAGATCCAGGCGACGGCGCATCCCGCCCGAATACGTCCCAATTCGCCGGTCCGCTGCGTCTGCCAGGTCGACTACCCGCAGCAGTTCGTCGCTCCGCCGCTCGATCGTTTTCCTCTCCAGCCCGTACAAGTGTGACTGGAGCCGCAACAGCTCTCGCCCCGTCTGCAAGTCGTCCAGCCCGGCTTCCTGTAGCGCTACCCCGATCCGCCGCCGCACCGTCCTTGCCTGCTTCTCCACGTTCAATCCGCCTACGCTCGCGCTCCCTGCCGTCGGCTTGAGCAGTGTCGTAAGCATCCGGACCGTGGTTGACTTGCCAGAGCCGTTTGCGCCTAAGAAGCCGAAGATCTGTCCGCGCGGAATACGGAGGTCGATCCCGTTGACCGCAAGAACTTCGCCGAAGTGTTTTGTGAGGCCACTGGCTTTGATTGCACAGCCTTGCTCGACGCTCCGTTGAGCCCTGCCGCCCTTTTGGGCGGATGTGCGGCTGGCTTGGAGGATTGCATTGATGGGGCCGCGTGCCCGACTGCGCTGGTCTTGGCCCCTCTCCGGACCGTTCCGTATAGCGCCGGATCCCTTCACACCCTTACTAAACTTATTTCGAAGGTCGATCACAGCGGATTCCTCTCGTAATCACCATAACCACTCGTCAGCTCCGATTTTCGCCCAAATGTATCCATCGATCTCTCCGAAGAACCGATAGAAATCATGAATGGAAACCATCTGGTGATATTGACGTATCTGTAGTCTCTTCCCTAACTTCCGTTCACCAGCCGAGATATCGGCTTGCCAACATGCCGGGTTCCGCATCTGACTCGACCAGTTTTGCTAGGAGAAGTGGGATAACCCGAGGACGCTTCGATGCATTGTCAACGAAGGGTTCGCCTCGATCCGGCGGCCAGCGAGATACAGACAAGAGCTTGCGAGGAATGACATGAGCAGTAACGGAAGTTCGCCCGCAGATCCCACGTCGGCTGAACAGGTCGCAGCGCTGGAGCGGGATTGGGCCGAGAATCCTCGCTGGAAGGGAATCGAGCGTACCTACACGGCTGAGGATGTCGTCAAATTGCGTCCTTCAATCCTGCCTGACGTCACCCTTGCCAAGCATGGTGCCGATCGTCTCTGGAGTCAGCTCGCTGAGATGGACTACGTTCACACCTTCGGCGCCGTCACGGGCGCACAGGCTGTCCAGATGGCCAAAGCTGGTCTCAATGCTCTCTACGTCAGTGGCTGGCAGGTCGCGGCGGACGCTAACCAGGCGGCACAGACCTTTCCCGACCAGAGTCTCTACCCGTCCACCAGCGCGCCCGCTCTTGTCAAGCGCCTCAACAACGCTCTGATGCGGGCCGACCAGGTCGATAAGCTCGAGGGCAAGACTGGCCTCGACTACTATCTTCCCATCCTGGCTGATGCTGAGGCCGGTTTTGGTGGTCCGATCCACGCTTTCGAACTGATGAAGAACATGCTCGAAGCCGGTGCCGCCGGCGTGCACTACGAGGACCAGCTCGCTGCCGAGAAGAAGTGCGGCCACATGGGGGGAAAAGTGCTTGTCCCCACCTCGCAGATGATCCGGACCTTGCAGGCGGCCCGCCTAGCGGCAGATATGCTGGACGTGCCTTCGCTGCTTTTTGCCCGCACCGACGCGCGCGACGCGGCGCTGCTGACTAACGACATCGACGAGCGGGACCGGGAATTCGTCACTGGTGAACGCACTCCCGAGGGCTACTTCGTGGTCCGTGATGGCTTGGACTCCGCCATAGCCCGCGCCCTCGCGTACGCGCCATACTCCGACCTGATTTGGTGCGAGACCTCTACCCCGGACCTGGACGAGGCGCAGCGTTTTGCCGACGCCGTCCACGCTCGGTTCCCCGACCAGATGCTCTCGTACAACTGCTCGCCCTCCTTCAACTGGAAGCTGAACCTGGATGACGCCACCATCGCTACCTTCCAGAAGGACCTAGCGCAGATGGGCTACCGCTTCCAGTTCATTACCCTCGCGGGCTGGCACACCATCAACTACCACACCTTCAACCTTGCAAGCGGCTACGCTGAGAGCGGCATGAAGGCCTACGTGGAATTGCAGGAAGACGAGTTTGGCTCCGAGCCGCGCGGCTACACCGCCACCAAGCACCAGCGCGAAGCCGGCACCTCGTACTTCGACGAGATCCTACTCGCCGTCACCGGCGGCGAGTCGGCCACGCTGGCCCTCAGCGGTTCTACCGAAGAGGCTCAGTTCAAGGAAGAAACTGTCGGCACTCCCGCCTCCTAAGCGCGGCGAACCCCAGGAAACAACTCGAGCCACGGACACTATGCGCGGCTCTTTTCCCTTTCCTGCCGCCGGACCCGTGCACTCTCCCAAGGTGGGGCGGTTCCTGGCAACGACGCATAGATAGCCGCTTCGCTTCTATCCTGACGCTCGAAGCCGTGCTCCGCACGACGTCGACGCTCCAGGAGGTCACAAGCAACTATGCTCAACGTCTGCATCATTCCTGGCGACGATGCCACTCCCGAGGCAGTCCTGCCTAGTGTCGATGTACTCAAGACGCTCGAACTCGATATCGATTTTCAGATCATGCCCTCTGGTGCCGAAGGCGCCGAGCGCTATGGCCGCAAGGATTTTGCGCATCGCGTGCACGACGCCATGGACGCGGCCGATACCACGCTCTACGGATCCACCAACGGCACCAGCCCTGGCTTGGGCTACCTTCGGTGGGGCAAAGGCACCTACGCTAACGTGCGCCCCGTGCGCTATTTGACCGGTGCTCGCAGCCCCCTCGCCGATCCCGACGGGATCGACTTCGTCATTGTGCGCGAGAATATGGAGGATATGTACGTCGGCGTCGAAGGCGACGTGGATGCCCTCGCCCCACTTAACCTTGTCAACCGCCTCACCCGCCAGCCGATCGACACGACCAACGGTCGCTACGCCATCAAAATCATCACGGAGGCCAACTCGCGCCGAATCTTGGAATTCGCTTTCGATCTCGCTCGCAAGCGAAAAGCCCAGGGCCATCCCGGCAAGCTCACCGCCTCCTACAAATACAATATGTTGCCCTATACCGACGGTTTCTTCCGCGAGATTGCTCACGACGTCTCCCGTCAGAATCCAGACATCGAGTTCGAGGATTACATCGTCGATGACTTAGCCCGTCGCATCGTGGCGGAAGCCCATACACTCGACGTCGTTGTTCTACCCAACCTCTACGGGGACATTCTCTCCGACGAAGCCGCGGGCCTGATCGGCGGCCTCGGTCTAGCCCCCTCCGCTTGCTACTCGGACGAGTTCGCCTACTTCGAGCCGGTCCATGGTACCGCGCCTGACATCGCCGGCACCCACACCATCAATCCCACCGCCACGTTGCTCAGCGCCGTGCTCATGCTGGACTGGTTGCAGTTCCCAGACGCTGCCCGGCGCCTAGAGTTCGCTGTTGAATCCGTCTATCGCGAGGGCGCCAGCCTCACTCCAGACCAGGGCGGGAACTCGACCAGCGATCAGTTCTGTGCCGCCGTCGCACAATGGCTTTAGACCTCTGCGGACATATTGATTCTGCAACGAAAATCCTACACGCAACCGCGTCAACGTCTGCCAACGTCTCTTAGTCGCTGAGTGCTAACTTTCCGAAACAATTTGCGAGAGAACGGTTGATCATGACGTACTCAATTTGTGCAGTGGACCCGGAAAACGGTGATCTCGGGGTTGCTGTCCAGACCCATCAACCCGCCGTCGGTAGCGTCGTACCCTGGGTTACCCCCAGTGTCGGTGCGGTCGCCACCCAGGCCACCGCCAACGTTGATTTCGGGCCGCGCGTCCTCGCCATGCTCGAACTTGGCCTCAACGCTGAGCTGGCTCTGCAAGCCGTTCTCAGTGCTGACCCTCTGCGCGAGATCCGCCAACTCGCCGTTGTCGACATCCTCGGCAACGCCGCCGCCTTTACGGGTAACGCCACGATGGCTTACGCCGGACATCAGATCGGTGAGGGCTACAGCGTCCAGTCCATCATGCTGCGGAACGACACTGTCCCCGCCGCCATGGCCACCGACTTTGAGTCCTCCAAGGGTCCGCTCGCTATGCGCCTGTTCAGCGCCCTACGCGCAGCACAAGGCGAGGGCGGCGACATCCGGGGCATGCAATCCGCTGCCCTCATCGTGCGCCCCTCCACTCGTCAACGCGTCGATCCCACCTGGGATCTGCGCGTCGATAACGATCCGGAGCCTCTCAACAAGCTCGAATATCTCATCAACCTGAGGCGCGCCAGCGAGCTCCAGCGCGAGCTGAACCAGATCGGCAAGACCGTCGAAGAACGATCCAGTGTAGGAGCAGAATGTGCCGTTCCGCGTGAGACCGTCATTGGCCTCATCGAGCAGATTCAGACCCTCGACAACACCGACGAAACCCTCTTTTGGCTCGCCGTTACCCTTTCCAACATCAGAGCTGAACTCGACCTCGCCGTGGAATTGCTCACCCCCCTGTTCGAACGTGCGCCGCAGTGGCGTATCCTGCTCCACCGTCTGCGGCCACCCCACCGTAGTGATGCCCTTGCTGAGCGCTTCCCCAGGTCCGACTGATGGCACCCTGACTGTGGACGCCGCGGCAGATCCTTAGCGCTCGCGATTCAGAAACCGCTCCATGAACTCGCGTGGTTCGCCCGTCCCGTACGAGGCCCGAAACGTCTGGAACCCCGAATCGATCGCCGCCTCCAGCGGCAGTT
>CAZZMQ010000009.1:0-877 GCA_964655365.1 uncultured Dehalococcoidia bacterium
TCAATCTCGATCGTTGAGGGCCGGATGATTTGGCTGATCACTACATGGAAATCAGCTTCGAGATCGGCGAAGGTTTCCACGCTGGGCATCGGCATCCCTCCAGCCACTTCCAAGGCAGCGGCTAACACCGGCTGCGGCAGATCACTACCTGGGGCGGTCCGGCATGGGCGCGTGCGATGCGTGCACTACCGCACCAGCATCGATTACATCCTAGTTTGGTGGGATTCCAATCCTGGAGAGATGGGAAACGGCGATGCCGAGCGACACCTGGGACCCGCAGCAATACGAACTCTTTCGAGACGAGCGCAGCCGACCATTCTTCGATCTAGCCAAACTCGTGCAGCCATCAGCGGGCATGCGAGTGCTCGACCTTGGCTGCGGCTCAGGACGCCTGACAGCCTGGCTGCACAAGACGCTTGGTGCTGAGGAAACTCTTGGGATCGACTCATCACCGTCGATGATGTCGGAGGCAGCGGAGCACGCGGGCACCGGGGTACGGTTCGAGGAGGCCGAGATCACGACGTTTGAGCCCGACCAGCTCTTCGATCTGATCTTTAGCAACGCGGCGTTGCAGTGGCTGCCGGATCACGAAACGCTTTTTCCGCACATCGCGGGATGGTTGGCGCCCGGCGGGCAACTGGCGGTGCAGATGCCGGCCAATTTCAATCATCCCTCACATAGCACAGCTGCCAAACTGGCCCAGGTGGGACCCTTCGCGGAGGCGTTGGGCGGCTGGGTACGGCGCGACCCGGTTTTGAGACCAGACCAGTATGCGGTGCTCCTATCGGAAGCGGGAATGCAAAGCGCGGGCGAACCGCCTTCGCCATTGGTGCGGCTGCAAGTCTATCTGCACGAGTTGCCCACGGCATTGCATACC
>CAZZMQ010000009.1:887-10409 GCA_964655365.1 uncultured Dehalococcoidia bacterium
GGGTCAAAGGAAGTCTGTTGACGGCCTACGAACGGCGGATGCCTACGGAACTCTTTGAAGAGTTCCTGGCTCAGTACGAAGTGCGGCTGCGCGAGGAACTCGGCGACGTTGCCCCTTACCTGTATACCTTCCGCCGATTGCTTTTCTGGGCGAAGCGGCCGGGCGAGGTTGAATTGTCCTGAGCTCCCGGGTGCGCTGTGATGCGATGGCGTTGTCATCAACGTAGGTGCCAGCAAAGCCTGTCGCGGCGACCTGCTGCGCGACGTCTTCGGCAGCGTACGGCGGGCAGACGCTAATGATGCCCACGCTCTGCTGTGCCAGTGCCTCAAGCGAGCCAACGTCGGTCAGACCAGCGGTCTCCGCGCGCGATCCTAGCCGGAACGCGGCCTGCTGAGTTCCGGAGGAGGCGCACCCCGCCACTGGCCGCGCTAGCGGCGATGGTGACGCCCATCGCGCCGGGCTGTGGGATGCCGATCGTTGGTTGGCTCATATTCATGAGCCTTGGTGTGCAGGTTGCAGGCGATTAAAGCAGATATGTCGAGAAAACCCGCTCTCCCCCCACCCGCGCTAGCCTGCCTGCCCATGTTGGAACACAGGAAACAGGAGCCCGATTGTGGACACCCCGACAAGCGCTCGACTACCCGACCCGGGCATTCGCGATCTGTTCACGCAGGAGGCACGCTGGCAAGCCTGGCTTGATATCGAAGCAGCTTTGGCACGGGCCGAGGCATCATTGGGGATGATTCCGGCAGAGGCGGCACTCGAGATCGAGTCGAAATGCGATCTGTCGCTCTTCGACCTGGAAGCGGTCCACAAAGGGCTGACCCGGACTGCGCACCCGCTGGTACCGCTGATCTGGGAGCTAGATCGGATCTGCGAAGACGATGCTGGCGGGTACGCCCACTGGGGCGCGACGACGCAGAACATCACGCAGACAGGTGAGATCTTGCAGCTGCGGCGTGTGCACACCGTGTTGCTGTGCCAGTTCGGCCGCGCTTTGGCGGCGTTGGGGAATCTGGCCGATCGCACGGCGGAGATGACGCTGCCGGGGCGAACTCACGGGCAACATGCCGTGCCGGCCACCTTCGGATTGAAGGTCGCGACCTGGATAGATGAGTTGTCACGCCACGTCGCACGGTTCCGGCAGATCGAACCACGACTCTTCGTCGCGATGCTGGGCGGTGCAGCAGGAACCGCAGCTTCGTTCGGCGAGCACGGGCTAGCAGTGCAGGAGCGGCTGGCATCAGAGCTAGACCTGACACCGATGGCTGTGCCCTCACGCACGACGGGAGATCACCTAACAGAATACGTCCTGCTGTTGGGACTCGTGGCAGGTACATGTGGCAAGCTGGGTCACGAGATCTACGAACTGATGAAGCAGGAGTTCGGCGAGGTGGAAGAGCCAGTACCGCTAGGCACGGTGGGGAGCTCCACGATGCCGCAGAAACGTAACCCTAAGCTTTCGCAGGACCTAATGGCGATGACGACGCAGGTGCGCGGACTAGTCCCGGTTGCACTGGAGGCGATGCAAACGGAGCACGAAGCCGACCGCACGACGAGCGACCTAATTCACTACGCACTGCATGAGAGCTGCGCCCTGGTGGGCGACATTCTGGAACGCGTGATCGCACTCGGCGAGGGACTGCAGGTGTTCCCTGATCGGATGCGGGCGAACGTCAATCTGTCGGACGGGCTGATCATGGCCGAGCGACTGATGTTGGAACTCGGAATGAGCGTTGGCCGTCAGCGAGCACATGATGTGGTCTACGAAGCAGCCCAAGCGGCCGCTGTGGGAGAAGTATCATTCCGTGAGTTGCTGTTGACCAACGCCGAGATCAACGCCGTGTTGGATGCTTCCGCCGTCGATCGTCTGCTGGACCCCACCACGTACACGGGAGCTTGCGCGTCTCTGGCCCGGGAACAAGCCGCCCGCGGACGAGAACTCGCCGCGGAGCTGATCGCAAACTAGGGAACGGATCGGAACCAAATCTGTCACTGATTAGCCATGATCGATCGGAGTAGGACTGAACCTGTGTGGTGCGATCCATGCGCGGCGCGAGGATCGACGGCTGGCTCAGCAGAGCTGCGCTCAGGATCGGCTAGCCCGCGTCACCATCGAGCTCGGTGAAGTTGCTGAGCCGGTGGGTACGCTGTGCGGCGCGATCACGGAGTAGCATCTGCGACATCTGCAGCCAAACGCCAGCCGTCGACGAAGCTGCAGCCGGCATGTCTATCCTGTGCGCTCCATGCGCTGAGTACGCGAAACAGGAGCTAAGCTTATGTCCCATAGCGAAACAGCCAATGGCGCAATCGATGCGGCCAGCGCCGAATTGATCGAAATCAGTCGCGACATCCACGCCCATCCCGAACTCAACTACCACGAGTTCCACGCGGCCGAAATACTAACAAAATCCCTGGAGGCACACGGCTTTGAGGTGGAACGTGGCTCAGGTGGGCTGGAGACGGCGTTTCGCGGCGTAGCGCAGGGCAACAGCGACGGCCCCAGCATCGGCATCCTCGTCGAGTACGATGCGCTGCCCGATATAGGCCACGGTTGCGGACACAATCTGCTGGCGATTTCAACACTGGGCGCCGGGATCGGTGTGAAAGCGGCGATCGGGGACTTGCCGGGGCGGGTGGTCGTGATCGGGACGCCGGCGGAGGAGGGAGGCGGCGGCAAGGTACGACTGCTGAAAGCAGGAGCGCTAGACGACATCGACGTGGCGCTGTCGTCGCATCCGTCGTCGGACAAGACGATCTTTCGCACGGACTGGCCCATGGAGGCGAACGTCAGTCTGGCAATGGTGGGCTACCGCTACATGTTCCACGGCAAGGCGGCGCACGCGGCGGGCAAGCCAGAGGCTGGTATCAACGCGCTCAATTCCGTGATCCACCTCTTCAGCGGAATCGACGCGATGCGCCAGCACCTCAAGGACGATGTGCGAATTCACGGCATTATTAGCGATGGTGGCGGCGCGCCCAATGTGGTGCCCGAGTTCGCCGCAGCCAACTTCATGCTGCGCTCAAAGGACAGCGAGTACCTGCGGAAGACGGTCGTACCACGTGTGCTGGGAGTCGCAGAAGGCGCAGCAGAGATGACGGGGTCCAGGCTGGAGGTTGAGGAACACTATCCCTTCTACGAGAACGTGCGGCCGAACGTCACGCTGACGGAGCTGACCCGAGCACACGCAAAACAGCTGGGAATGCGGTTAGACGAGCCTGAGCCAGCCTCCCAACGCGGTGGTGGTGGTTCGACGGACTTCGGCAACGTGAGTCAGATCATCCCATCGTTCGCAATGAGCTTCGCGATCAGTAAGGAACCGATACCAGGCCATTCAAAGCTGTGGGCGGCGGCGGCTCGTAGCGAACTGGGCGAGCGGAACGCGTTGCTCTGCGCTAAGGCGCTGAGCGCAACAGCCTGCGAGCTGCTGGAGCGCCCGGAATTGGTGGCGGGGGCCACGCGGGAATTCGAAGCACGGGGCGAAGCGATCGCGAATGCGAGCGACTAGGCGTGGCCAGCGGCAGAATGAGCGTGTGACTCTCTGGCCGAGCTATGCCACGAGCGAGACCCAGCGCGCCGGCCGCGGTGCCAAGCCACGCCGGAGCCATCGTGCACGAAGACCAAAGGGAAACCACCTCCCTTTACGTCACAGTGGATCATGGTGCCGTTGAGTACTGCTTCGGGCATAGCGCCCCAATTCAGCCTCCACCATCGATCGGCTACGGACTTGCCGGGCTCTAGCGCTCTAGTGTGTTCTAGGTCAGCAGTTGCTGGAGGAAGGCGCCGGCCTCGGTCGGGCTCCCTTGCGGCATCTGCACCATCTGCAAGTCAGCACCCTGGTCGGAACGCTGCTGGAGTTGCTCTCGCACCGACTCGATCGGACCCACAACCTGAATTGAGCGAACCATCCCGTCGCTCAGCGCTTCGAAGGCACCCTGCTGATCACGATCGGCCCAGGCCTCGCGCGAGGCACCGACCTCGGCTTCAAAACCCTGCCGGCTGAGCATCTGCCAATAGAAGCTACCCATGCGATTGATGTAGTGGAAGAGAGGCTGGCGCGCGGCGTGCCACTTGGCCTCGTCGTCGTCGCCGTCGAGCACGTAGATGTTGGTAAAGGGCGCGATGGTGACGCTGTTCGGAGGGCGACCGGCGGCAGTGGAGGCGATGGCGAGTTGGTCGCGCAGGGCGCCAAAGGCCTCCCGCGGCCAATGGATCGGGAAGATGCCGTCGGCCAGCGTGCCGGTTTGGGCAATCGACTTGGGTGTGATAGCGGCGATGTAGACCGGGATCGTCTCACGCCGGCGGTTGAAGTCGATGCGAAATCCGCGGTCGAGATGGTAGATCTCACCCTCGTAATTCAAGCGTTCGCCCGACATGAGGATTCGGAAGACCTCGATGTATTCACGCATGCGGCGCAGGGGGCGATCAAAGGGGATACCGTGGTAGCCCTCGATCACGAGATTGCCGGAGGAGCCAAGCCCGTAGATCATGCGCCCGTTGGAGATCTCCTCCAACGCAGCAAACTCCTGCGCCATAACAGCGGGAGAACGTGAGTAACAGTTGAGGATCGAAGGACCCATCTGGATCTTCGAGGTGTTGGCGGCGACGAGCGTGAGCCAGGGTAAAACCGAGGCCTGCCAGGACTCGCCGCTGGTGACGAGCTCGTAACCGAGGTCCTCGGCGATGCGAACTTTCTCGATCGAGTCTCGCCAATCCGACCCCATCCCTGCGATGACGCCTAGTCGCATGCTTCACTCCTTCACACCAGGCTCCATGTTGCACGAGACCCGCCTGAGTGCGCGAAACAGTCTAGGGGGTGGCAAACGAGACGGATTAGGTGGCCATTGCCTATCCTCCCAGCTCACCGAATAAAGCCCGAGTAAGGACGCCATGCTCGGTCCATATCCAGTGCCCGATCTGACAGATGAACACATCATCGAGATCGTGGCGGCAGGCGCACTCGCCTAGCGCACTAGTAGACCTCATCACGCTCACCGAACTCGAACTGGAAGGCGCGCTCAACCAACTCTTCTTGCCCGACAAGACCAGTTTCGTTCAGCAGTGACTCGAGGGCAGCCAGCCAACGCTCATAGTAGGCTGACGTCGAGTCCGGCGGGTCTTCCGACTCGGCGTCGACGATCGTCGTGATCAGATGCTGGCGGAAAGACTCCCAGTCATACTCGCCCAGTTCGCTGAGCGCGACGGCCATACCGAAGGCGCGTCCTTCCCAGGGTGCCTGGAAGACGAGTTCGCCGTTCTTGCGCGGTATAGCGCTGCTGCCGCTCATGTCAGCAACAGCGCGCTCGGCGGCATCAGCCTCCGGGATCTGGCAGGTCCAGGCAGGACGCGACTGGGGATTGAGAAGCTGCATGTGGCGCGGGCGGTGGTCATCAACGGGGATGCCGTCGGGGCGGTCCTGCCAGGTGCTGGCGGTGAACTGGTGCTCGGCGAGAGCGGACGGGGGAATGGGCAGCGGTCCGGAGTGCCCTTCGCTGCCAAGCAGGGTATCAATCCAATCAAAGAGCAAGCGCACCACGTCGTCGTCGACAGAATGGAACCAGTAGGCCTCTCCTTCAAAGAGCAGCATCGTCACGTTGGCCAAGGCACACGGCCCAAGGCAGCCACCAACGGTGAGGTGAACAACGTTGCGCAGCCGGCGGCGTTCCCACTCTTCCTGATAGAGACCGATGGGCACGGGCGCAAAGCCGTCCTCGACGCGGCCGCAGCAGCAGTTTTCGTGACAAACGAAGAGGTGTCCGCGCATCCGCGCGACGTTGACTAAGCGGCCATCGACGACACGGGTGACAAGGTTGCGATTCGGCTTGAACATCAGACGGTCCTGGCAGGGGAGGTTGGTTGAGCGACTCCGATTAGCGAATCGCGGGTGACGAGGGCAGCAAGTGACTTTTCGTCCATACCTTCACTGCCGATGGGCCGCTGGGGCAGCACCATATAGCGCAACTCAGCGCTACTGTCCCAAACACGAATCTCAGTGGTCTCCGGCAAGGCCAAGCCGAACTCGGCCAGTACCGCGCTGGGCTCTACAACAGCCCGCGAACGATAAGCCGGTTCCTTGTACCACTTGGGCGGCAGACCCATAACGCTCCACGGGTAGCACGAGCAGAGCGTGCAAACGACCATGTTGTGCACCTCATCTTCATTGGGCACTACGCGTAGCTCCTCGGCCGAGCCTCCAAGTTCCGCGATCGCCGCGGGAGCGGCATCGATCAGCCGAGTGCGGTAGGCAGAGTCGAGCCAGGCACGAGCAACGGCACGCGCACCCAGCAGGGGTCCAGTGTCCGCCTCGTAGCGCTGCACAACGGCGTCAACAGCGTCCTCGCTGAGCAATCCCTTCTCGATCAGGATCGACTCCAGCGCCCGAACGCGCGAGATGACGTAGTCCTCTACGTTAGGGTGGTTTTTACCCACAAGCGTTCCCCTCTTCGTCCTGCGTGGTTCCGGAGTCGCGCGGGAGCAGGTACGGCTCCCAAACATCGAGATAGATCGACTGTCCGTCGCTTTCAACATCGTCGTCCCAGAGATCGGCGGCAGAAAAACGAGCGCTGTAAAGCCAGGTCGGTTGTTCGCCGAGCCCGTGCGCGTTGGTGTCGGGAAAAACGTAGACCCCGTGTACGGCGTGAATAACGGCTAGCTTGCCACGAGCGTAGCGGGGCAGGCGGGTATGTCCGCGCACGTGCGCTGTGCGCATCCGCACCGGGTCGCCAACAGCGTATCGAGCCAAGGTGGTCGCATCACGCTCGTAGCGGAAGCGCGCTCGCCCTTGGAACGTAGGCGTTCCTTCGAGCGCTTCGAAGCACACATCCGGCTCTTCCAGGAACAACGCAACACGCTCTTGGAACTGGTCGGCGTTGACGTGCCCCTTTTCGAGAAGTACACGGGTAATTCCGTCCAGCCAGTGCTCGAAATAGGGCGAGTTGAGGTAGTGCGTCGGATCCATACGCTCAATGCCGTGGCGGAACTCGTCGATGTTCATCAGGTGGGCCCGCATCGCCACACTGTTGATCGCGATGACCGTCGCTTCCCACGCTTCCAGGGGGGGATCGTCCCGGTTGATCGGGCCGAAGCCGTGCATGCCACCAACGTCGTGGATACCGTCCATCCGCGCCCCCAAGGCGGCAGTATAGGAGGGCTTCCGTTGATGCAGGCGCAAAGACCGACGCTGCCGCGCTAGTCGCGGAGAAAATCGAGCACGAGAGTGGCCGTCAGCTCAGGCTTGTCCATCGGGAAGCTGTGCGAGGCATCCGGTACGATCGCGAGCCGTGCGTTCGGGATGGTGCGGAACTGTGCCACGGCGTGCTCGAGCGAGAGGATGTCAACGTCGGCCGCCGCGATCAGAGTAGGACAACGCACCCCGGCCAACCGCTCAATCGGAAGCTGGGGCTCCTCACTGAAGAGGCGCATCATCTTTTCGAAAACGATCGGAAAGTGGTCGGGACCGTCTGGGGAGCGCTTCTCGTAGGAGCGTCTGATCGCGGGGGAGACCGTATCGATCGTCCAGCCCGTCGTGGCTGACTCCCCAGGCACGCGCCGGCCGGCCAAGTTCACGTGCTGGCTAAGGAATGCAAGCTTGCTGACCCGCTCGGGGGCTTGCAGCGCGACGAGCAAGCCGACCATCGCTCCATCGCTCCAGCCGACGAGATGCGTCCGCTCCAGGCCGATCGCAGTCATGAACGCAACGGTGTCCTCGGCCATGTTCTCGTAGGTGATGGGGCCGGGTACATCCGGGGTGTGGCCGTGGCCGCGCCGCTCGGGCACGATCAGTTGGTACTGCTGCGCTAGCGCAGGCCGCATGGCGTTAAAATTGTTGGCGTTACCGAAGCCACCATGAAGCAGCAGGACAGGATCGCCGTCCGGATTGCCGTGGATCTCGTAGTAGGTACGCAGTCCGTCGGCGTCAACGTAGCGAGCGGGGTCGTGAACCATAAAGGTGCTCCGGCTAGAACAAGTCTAGATGAGGGCTGGCGCGACACACCCTTTCGCGCTACCCGTCGATGGGCTGGCGGCCTGTCCCGGGTGGCCCAGCAAACGCCTGCGCCACGGTGAGGAATTCGGCGGCGGCGGCACCCTCCGTCCGCAGCGCCGTGTCGGCCGGATGGATGCGCTGAGTCACAACGCGACAGAACTCCCCGGCTACGCCACTGATACGGTCGGGCGCGCCATCCGGGCCCCAGTGCCAGACAGCACCTGAAGGCGCAACAAGCTCGATACGTAAAGGCGTGTCGGGGGGCTCAAGCCCGCGGTTCCGATACGCGAACTCGCGCGTGATCACGCCCAGATGGGCAATGTGCTGCAGCCGGTCCGTATCGACCACGGGAAGCTTCGCGGCGGCGAGCGCGTCGAGTCCGTGCGACCAGCACTCCATTAGGCGAGCCGTGGTGAAAGAGCGCACACTCATCGGGGGGCCAGCCCAAGGCAGGCGCTGTTTGGGATCGAGCGGGCACAACGCATCGTTCATGCGACCGCGCGCGCTGCGCCACCAGTTGAGTAATTCCGCAATGGATAGCGATCGGGCCTCCAGTTGGCGTCCGCTGCGGACGCCATCACCCTTGGGGCCAGAAGGTTCGAGATTTGCGCCGCTCTCCGCGACCAGCGCGGCGGTCTCGTCGACCTCCGCCAGATGGGCGATACAGTCGCGCAGGAGCCAACCCTCCGCGGGCGACGGTGTCTCCCAATGCGAGGCAGGAATGGGGGAAAGCGCCTCGTCAAGGGCACCTTGCTCGGCGGCTAGATCGGCGACGAGTTCCGTCATGACATCGGACACGGCAGATCCTTCAGTCACTCGCTTCATCGTATAGGCCAGCGCTTTGCTCAGCGTCGATCATAGCGGCTCCGATCGCCTTGTTTCCCCACCCACGACCCGCCGCGCGCAGAAGATTGTCGGCCGCGGCGGAGGCGAGCGGCATGGCTACGCCAGCCTGGTGCCCGGTCTCTATCGCGAGGCGCAGGTCCTTCGCGGCCAGGTTAAGCGCAAAACTGGGCTCATCGACCTGTCGTTCCAGCAAACGAGGGATCCCGCCGACGAGGTGCTGCGCTGAAGCAACACTCCAAACCTCATGCCCACGCTCGGGCGGAAGGCCTGCCCCAGACGAAAGCACCACCGCTTCCTGCAGCACGAGACTAGATGTGATCGCAATCATGTTGTTAACCAGCTTGGTCAGCGCGCCCATGCCCGCCTCACCCATGTAGAAGATGTGCTGGCCGATCGCCTCCAGAACGGGTCGGTAATGCTCGAAGGTCGCCTCGTCGCCACCGACCATGACCGCTAGCTGGGCATCGCGAGCTCCCTGTACACCGTTGCTGACCGGCGAATCGAGCATCGTCACACCTCGATCAGCAGCGATCGCCGCGAGGCGGCGGGCGGCGGCGGGCGAGTTCGTGCTGAGGTCGAAGTAGACAGTACCTGGCTGAGCACCCGCCAAGATACCTTCCGTTCCAGTCAGGACTGCCTCGACTTCGGACTGGCCGGGCAGTGAGGTGAACACGACCTCGCTGGAGGCGGT
>CAZZMQ010000009.1:10419-39656 GCA_964655365.1 uncultured Dehalococcoidia bacterium
CTCGGCCGGCGTTGAGGCCCAGGTCGCGCCGAGTTCAACGAGGTTCTCCGTGCGCCCCGGATCAAGGTCGTTGACAAGCAGTTCGTGACCAGCGGCGATCACGTTTGCCGCCATGGGATTGCCGATTTTGCCAGTGCCAATAAAGCCAACGCGCATGGGAACCACCTTCCAGACCACGAAGAATCGAGCATGAGGATAGTCTGTACAAGCGTGGTCAGACGCAGGTAGGCCAGCAGGAAACTTCGACAAAGCGGATAGGGAGATCGCGATGGTGAGCGACCCGAGCTGGCTGGCGAGCACACCGGAGACCGCTATCGAGCCCGAGCTACCGATCGTAGATCCGCATCACCATCTCTGGGACATTTCGCGCGGGCGATACTTCCTGGATGAGCTACTGACCGACACAGCCGATCACAACGTGCGCCAAACGGTCTTCATCGAATGCGGGGCGATGTATCGCGCCGACGGCCCGGAGTCAATGAAGCCCTTGGGGGAGATAGAGTTCGTCTCGGGAATCGCAGCGCAGAGCGCGAGCGGTCTTTACGGTGAGATACGGGCGGCAACGGGGATCGTGGGGCACGCTGACCTACGCCTGGGACCAGAGGTGGCATCGGTGCTGGAAGCACAGATCGCGCTCACCCCACATCGCTTCCGCGGCGTCCGGCACCACGCCAATTGGGATGCCGCCAACAATGTACCCAACTCCCGCATCGAGCCAGGTCCGAGCATCCTCCTGGATGAGCAATTTCGCGCGGGCTTCGCGCAGCTGGCGAAACACAATCTGACCTTTGAAGCCTGGCTCTATCACCCTCAGATTCCCGAGCTGACGGATCTGGCCCGCGCCTACCCCGAGTCGACGATCATCCTCAATCACCTAGGCGGGCCGCTGGGCGTCGGACCATACGCGGGGCGGCGCGACGAGGTCTTTGCAACTTGGCGCCAAACAATCGCAGAGCTGGCGACGTGCACGAATGTGGTAGCGAAGGTCGGCGGGATCCAGATGCCGATCAACGGGTTCGGCTGGGAAGAACGTGAGACCGCACCCAGCTCTGACGAACTGCTGGCGGTCAACCGACCCTGGTATGAGCACACAATCGAGCGGTTCGGTCCCGCGCGCTGCATGTTCGAGAGCAACTTTCCCGTGGACAAGCTGTCCTGCAGCTACACGGTGCTCTGGAATCAATTCAAGAAATTGACGGCCAATTTCACTGCCGATGAGCGAGCGGCGATGTTCCACAACACAGCCCTGCGTGTGTACCGCCTCGAGCCGGTCTAGAGCGCTTCGGCCGTACGCGGGATCCGTTAGATGTGGGTGACCAACTGGGAAACAGTGAGACGCGGGGCCGTGACGACGTTCCCATCCTGGCCAACGCCCGCTGGACAGTACAGATGTGCCAACCTGGCACGAACTCAAACGAGTGGGAAAGTCGTTCGTTCAGCATCGTGCAAAGCACGCGTAGGACCCGCGCACGACAGTCGGCCAAGAAAGCAACCGCCCACGCTGACGTCGCTGTGCTCAAGATCCGGCTCTTGCGCGCCCCGGGAAGCTTTCGCTAGGCGGTCCGGAAGTCGCCACATCGGCTGATCCGGAATTCAGCCCACTGGGTCACGAACGCGACGCCCTACGTCAGGCCATGCGTGGCTCGTTCGGCAACTTCGCGCGGGAGCCATGCATCCTGAGATGAGAACCCGACATGGGAGCAAACTCCTTTAGGTTCAAACGGGGCGTTCCCAGCTGGAGTTGATAGCCTGACCACGTCCTGCATCATGCCAAGCTGCACTCCAGGTTCGGGATCAGCTCATCTATCGCTGTCATGTAGCTTGTCCTATCCGACTCTGAGAACAGCCTTACCAGCGATCTGCCGGTCGAGTAGACGCTGCGCGAGGCTGCCGATCTCAGACCAAGGGGCTTCGACTTCAATGTGAGGTAGCAGCGCCCCCTGGGCCACGAGCTTCGCCAGTCGAGCAAGACCACCCGCCGCCGGGCTGGCCAGCACCTCGTGGAAAAGGATAAATCCGTATAGCCGTGCACCGCCGCTGGTCATAAACGCACGGGCATCTAAGTTGACGTCGGTGCCAGCTGAGAGTCCGTAGAGGATGCACATGCCACCTGGCGCCAACTGACTCAGCGCGTCCCCGAGGAGATCGGCTCCGACCGCCTCAAGGATGACGTCGAAGGGGCCGTGCGGGGCAGCCTCGACGAGAGTCTCGCCGATCACGACCTCATGCGCGCCGGCGCGGCGCACAAGTTCCTCACGTTCCGAGCGTCGGACCGAGGCGACGACATGCGCACCGCCCTTGCGAGCGAGCTGGATGGCGAGATGACCGACGCCGCCGGAGGCCCCAGTAATGAGAACGTTGCGACCGAGTAGGTCGCCGTAACGATCAAGCGAGTAGAGCGCCGTCAGACCGGCCACAGGCAACGTCGAGGCCTGGGCAAAGCTGACCGCGTCGGGTATCGGCGCCAGGGCGTCGACGGACACGGCGACCTGCTCCGCCCAAGCCCCTGAGGGCAGGAAGCCGACGACACGGGTACCCGCCATCGGCCCCGAGCCGTTCGCCGCCGCCATGGTGACCGTGCCAGCCAGATCCCAGCCGGGGCGCCAGCCGTTGGGGGCAACCTGTGCACTGTTCGTCTCGCCCAAGTTGAGCGAGATGGCGGCGACGTCAATCAGCGCCTGACCAGACTCCGGCACAGGCGCCGACACCTCGCCCAGCGCGAGACGACCGGTCTTGTTCTGATCAACGATAACTGCTCGCATAACTACTCCTTGGTCAAACTACGTATGGACAGGCAAATACCAGGCCGACATTCCCGAAACAAACTCGTGATCACGGGAGTCGCCATTGTCGTCCAATTTAGGATCCCACGGGGGTCCATCCACAATCGATCGATCGCGCCAAGACCGCTCATCGGCAGGGTGGGATGCTGTACCAGGCTGCCACCCGAGGCAAACGCCGGCCGTGTGATAGTTCCGCAGATACCATCGCCATGATCGTGTCCGACAACTCAATGAACACGGCCGAGTGGAGCAGCCCGATACAGGACTGGTCGCCCGACTTGCGCGCGGGGCAAAAGGTAATCACGTCGACTATTGGCGAGGAAATCGGCCACGACAACGGAGCAGCCCTCCTTGGTAACCCGCTACGGACGGTGGTCTGGCTAGCTAAGAGGCTACCGCCACACGGCGAGTTGCTGCCGGCGGGGGAGGTAGGGACAACGAACCACTGCACCGACATGTAGTGAACCGGGGCCAATGGTGAAATCAGGGCGGACTTCGGAGCGTTGGGGATGGTCAGCGTGCGCTTTTCGCACGTCGCGGGCTGAGTTCTCCCAATATACGCTGGGACGGGGAACGGTAAACAACGGATACATGAAGATGCCTGGACGATCCGTGCGACGCTGGGCCGCGCTCTTGCTGGTTGGGGGGATGGCGTTGGCCGTCGCCTGCGGCGGCTCCAACGACGGAGAATCCTGCGCGCACTTCTTGGCAGCGAACGGAAGCCCGACCGGCCCCACAGCCGGTCACGGCGACCGCGTCAGCGTCCTCTATCACGGCACCCTCGACGACGGCGAAGTCTTCGATTCCAGCCGCGACCGAGGAGAGCCATTCCCCTTCACGATCGGTGCGGGCGAGGTGATCGCCGGATTCGATTCGGCTGTGACCGGACTTCGCGTAGGTGAGATACGCACGGTACGGATTTGTCCGGCCGAGGCCTACGGCGAGTCCGATCCGAACCTGATCGTGGAGGTACCGATCACACAGGCGCCGCCCGGGGTGCTGGTAGGCGACCCGATTAGCTTCCAGAACGGCGCCCGAGGCAAAGTGGTGACGATCGCGGGCGGGATCGTCACGATCGACGCGAACCCGGCGCTGGTGGGCGAGGCGCTGACGTTCGAGATCAAGCTGCTCTCAATTGAGTAGCAGTCGGCCCTCCCGCGTCCATAGTTCGCTTGGGTGGCGCCTTTTGAGCGCGCTAAGCGGTCGTAGCCAGCTGGGCGCTACCGAGGGCGAAGCCTTTGTAGCCGTTGGCCACGACTTCCCTACACTCCTCCGCATAGAGCGCCACGCCACCAATATAGGGCGTGAAGATGCGGGGCTTGCCGGGGATGTTGGCACCCACGTACCACGAATCAGTCTCCGGAAAGAGAGTCGCTTGGCCCGCATCGTGGACATGCTGGACCCATGCATTCTCGGCCTCGAGGGTGGCCTCAATGGTGCCGAGAGCGCGCTCGCGCATGTGCTGCATGCAGTCGGTGATCCAGTCAACGTGCTGCTCAATGGAAACAAGCATGTTGCTCAGCACGGATGGGCTGCCAGGTCCGGTAATCATGAATAGGTTGGGAAAGCCAGCCGTGGAGAGACCGAGGAAGGTGCGCGGTCCATCCTCCCATTTCTCCTGCAGCGTCTGGCCGTTGCGCCCACGGAAATCAACTTTGAGTAGTGTGCCGGTCATCGCGTCGAAGCCAGTCGCGAAGACGATGGCGTCGAATTCGTACTCGGTACCTCCGGTGCGTACACCCTTGGGGGTAATCGCCTCGATCGGCGCGTCGCTGATATCGATCAGTTTAACGTTGTCACGGTTGTAGGTCCCGTAGTAGTCGGTATCCACGCAAATGCGCTTAGTGCCAACAGGATGGTCGGTGGGAGAGAGGAGCGTTGCGACGGCCGGGTCCTCCACCGTCTCGTGGATCTTGGCATGAAAGAAGTCGCGGGCCGTGTCGTTGGATTCCTTATTCGTGATCAAGTCGGCATAGGCGACTAGGAACGCGGTCCCGCCGTTCTGCCAGCGCTCTTCGTAGGCAGCCTCGCGTTCGTCGGCCGTCGCCTCCAAAGCGGAGTTAGCCGTGGACTCCCAGGCAATACCAAAAGCGGATTCGCGGGCCATTTGGCGCAGCTCCGCGAAGTTGTCTTTGTGTTCGCGTACAGACTCAGGCTCGAGTGGTTCCTGTTTGGCCGGCACGGAAAAGTTGGGCGTGCGCTGAAAGACGGTCAGCTGTTCCGCCTGCTCCGCTATCAGAGGAATCGATTGGATGGCGGATGATCCGGTGCCGATGATTCCGACGCGCTTACCACTGAAATCCACGCCTTCATGCGGCCAGAGGCCCGTGTGATAGGTCTCGCCCTGGAAGCTGTTCATACCCTCGAAATCGGGCAAACGCGGGGTGGAGAGACAGCCAGTCGCCATGATGCAGAAGCGGGCCGAGACGCAATCGCCTTGGTCCGTCTCGATCGTCCAATGGTCGGTCTCTTCATCGAACACCGCCGAACTGACACGCGTCTCGAACTGAATGTCGCGGCGCAGATCAAACTTGTCGGCAACGTGGTTGCAGTACTGCAGGATCTCCGGCTGCGTCGCATAACGCTCGGTCCAGTGCCATTCGCGCTGCAGCTCGTCGGAAAACGAGTATTGGTAATCGAGGCTCTCAACGTCGCAGCGTGCCCCCGGGTAGCGATTCCAGTACCAGGTGCCACCAACACCGTCGGCGGATTCGTAAACGCGCGCAGTGAAACCCTGATCGCGAAGACTATGCAACATGTACATGCCGGCGAAACCGGCGCCAACGATGACGGCATCGAAATCAGTCGCGGAAGGATCGCTAACGGGCATGGCATTTCTCCTGAGATTGCGCTTAGTTTGACTCCGCATGCTCGACCCGTCTAGTGGATCGGGGAAAGTCCAGCCTAATCGCTGTGACAGCGATGCAAGCACTGAGCCCCAGACTCAGCAGGCCCCCACACGGGAGCCCGGCAGTTCGACGTCGACGCCGAGCCGAACGGGTACCCAACCCGAACGGATCGTTAACCGGCCAGCTCGCAACGGCGAGAACTGGCACCGAACCGGGTGAGGACGTCCATTCACGAAGATTCCTTCCGCTTCCACACGGCCGTAAAGAATGCCCCTTCCGCAGATAGACCGGCCCTGCGGAAGTGGCGTGATTGGCATAGTGAAACTCGACGCAGCGGTCCGCGATGGTCGGGAACACCTCATTCTGCATTCGTGAAGGCGGTAGAATATTGGTGCCAATTGCAGCTCTTGAACGAAGGAGATGTCGAGATGCCGCTCGATCCCCGCCACCGCAGCCACACGCTAGTCGACGGTCCCGATCGCGCCCCGGCTCGATCAATGTTCAAGTCAATCGGCTTCGGGCCAGATGATCTGAAACGCCCGTTGGTGATGGTCGCTCACTCCTGGATCGGCACGATGCCCTGCAACTTCAGCCATCGCGCGCTGGCCCAGGAGGTAATGCGCGGCGTCCGCGCGGCAGGAGGCACACCAATGGAGGTGAATACGGTCGCGATCAGCGATGGCATCACAATGGGTAGCGAAGGGATGAAGGCATCGCTAGTCAGTCGTGAGCTGATCGCCGATTCGATCGAACTAGCCGGAGTGGGCTATGCCTTCGATGCGATGGTAGTGATCGTCGGCTGCGACAAGACGATCCCAGCCGGTGCAATGGCAGTTGCACGGCTTAACATCCCCAGCGTAGTGCTGTACAGCGGATCAATCGCCCCCGGGCGACTGGACAACCGCGACCTCACGATCCAGGACGTGTTCGAAGGGGTGGGCGAACACGCGGCTGGGCACATCTCCGAGCAGGAGCTGACCCGGATCGAAGATGCCGCCTGTCCCGGTGCGGGGGCCTGCGGGGCGCAGTACACCGCCAACACGATGGCGACGGTGTTGGAATTCGTGGGGATGAGCGCGATGGGCACAGCGACGGTAGGCGCTACAGATCCGCGCAAGAACGGCCTGGGCTACCAAACTGGCGAGTTGGTCATGGACGTGCTCGATCGCGGGGTGCTGCCACGCGATCTGATCACGCGTGAGGCCTTAGAGAATGGGATCGCCTGCGCAGCAGCGACGGGCGGATCAACGAACGTCGTTCTGCATCTGCTGGCGTTGGCCGCGGAGGCGGGAATCGACCTCGTGATCGATGACTTTGATCGCATCAGTGAACAGACACCGTTGATCGGCGACTTGCGTCCGGGCGGGCGCTACGCCGCGCTCGACTGGGACCGGGCGGGGGGCACACCACTGCTAGCACAGCGGCTGCTGGAAGGGGGAAAGCTGCACGGGGACACAATGACGATTACGGGCAAAACGATCGCGGAGGAGGCGGCGAGCGCTATCGAAACACCAGACCAGGACGTGATCCTGCCGATCGATCAGGCGCTAAAAGAGACCGGTGGGTTGGTGATCCTGAAGGGAAACCTTGCCCCAGGGGGCTGTGTGGTAAAGGTTGCAGGACACGAGCGTCTGACGCACCGTGGCCCAGCACGGGTCTTCGATCGCGAGGAGGACGCGATGGCGGCGGCGACAGCGGGTCGAATCGTTGACGGGGACATGGTGGTGATCCGCTACGAAGGTCCGCAGGGTGGGCCGGGCATGCGCGAGATGCTGGGGGTAACCGCGGCGCTGGTTGGTGCCGGCCTCGGAGAGAGCGTGGCGTTGCTGACAGATGGTAGGTTCAGCGGCGCCACGCGCGGCATGATGGTGGGGCACGTGGCGCCGGAAGCACAACTCGGTGGGCCGATCGCAGCGATCGAAGAGGGGGATATCATCACGCTTGAGATCGAGGCGCGCCAGCTAAACGTGGAACTCAGCGAGGAGGAGCTGCGCGCGCGCCTCTCGAAGTGGAACGCACCGGCGGCCAAGTACACCAGTGGTGTCTTTCAGAAATACGCGAAACTGGTCTCAGGCGCGGAGCGCGGAGCGATCACGAGTTAGTGCCGCTCCAGTACCCTACTAGCGGTCAACCAGCGGCCCATTAGCGAAACGCGGGAAGTATTGTCTCCGCGATCAGGCTCGTGTTCTCGTCGACATAGTCGGCCGGGCATCCCTGCGAGAAGACAATCGTGCAGGCCCCCGCTTCGATGTATCGCTGCACCTGCGCGATGCAGTCCTCAGGGGACCCGGCGATGGTGTACTTCTCAACCAACTTCGAGAAGTCCTGGTTGTACTGGCGGCTGAGCTGTTGGTTAGCGAGTTCCAGTGCGGTCTCACGATCCTTGTGTACGCAAGTGAAGATGAACAGTCCGCCCTTCACGGTACCGACGGGACGCCCCGCCTCCTCGGTGAAATCCGAGATCTTCTCCATACTCTCGGCCAGCATCTGAGGCGTGTACATGTACGGTAGCCAGCCCTCGGCGTAGCGCGCAGCACGGCGCATGGCAGCGGCACGACGCCCGGCTACCCAAAACGGCATACGTGGCTTCTGAATTGGTTGAGGCGCGAGCGTGACGCCGTCGAGGGTGGTAAAGCGTCCTTCAAAGTGAACATTCTGTTCGGTCAACAGTTTGTCGATCACCTCGAGCGCCTCGTTGGTACGGGAGCCGCGCTCGTTGACCGGGACCCCAACGGCATCGAACTCGGGCGGAAACTCACCGCCCACACCGATGCCAAAGTGGAATCGCCCGCCCGAGACCACGTCCAGGACGGCGATCTGCTTCGCTAGTAATGCGGGCGGATAGAGCGGCACGAGAATGATCCCGCTCATCAGCTTGATCCGCTCAGTCGCGCCCGCCGCCGCAGCCAGCGAAACAATGTTGTTGGCACTGGGACCATGGAAAGCGATGTGCTCTCCAGTGAGGAGATAGTCGAATCCTTGCGCCTCCGCACGGCGGGCCTCCTCCCCGGCACCCGTAAGTAGTCGCAGGGAGATGCCAAACTCAATCGCGTCACTCACGCCGTACTCCAATCACCGTCGTCCAGAGCCTTCAACATACGTTTGAGCACAAAGTGGCGGTAGCTGACCAAGAACAGGCAATCGACTTCGTCCCAGTTCACGTGCTCCTCAACGTCGAGCAAGATCCAACCATTGTGTTCGGCATAGGCGGGTACGCGGAAGCGTGCAGCAGCGGTTAGGGAGGGCTGCCTATCGCGGCCCACTCAGAAGGTGAAGCACAGCCAACCATCCTGGTGCTCGGCTGCACAAAAGCTCTCTTGCCCGCGCGCCAGACTTTGTGACCGAAGCGCCGCATTTCCTGCATCTCTGGCAGAGCGAGACAGCGTTGTGCCAGCAGCAGTACGGGGTCCTCGGCGCGAGCTGCGCTCAGTGGATCAAAATCGACCGGGTCCATCTTTTCGGTTGGCGGGTCGATCTCGATCGGCGGGCCTGCCCGGGCTGCTCAGGATTCCCGGGTTACCAGAAGGTACGCATCGTGCACCAGCGTCGGCGATGCGGTCCCAATCCAATCCGCGGTCGAGACGCAGACCAAGCCAGCCGTGCGGCCCGACATGGGGCGGAACGAAGAAGAAATCCGGCTGCGAATGAACGAATAATTCCGGCGTACCGGCGGGGGCGCACAGCTAGAGCGTGATCCTACTATCGCCGTGGGGGTTGACGACGAAGGTCACAGGGATCTTGCCACGAACCCGGAAATCCAGTGAACGGTGCGACAGCTTATCCTCCGCCTCCGGGATCGAGAGAAAGACCTCGCGAACGGCTGTCGCAATATCCTTGCCGGCCGGTGATGCCATGCCGATCCCCTGGGGAGGAAACTACCGCTCCTCTGTGACGTACGGCTGCTCTAGTCTGCTAGGCCTAAGTATGGCCGAAGAGGAAAACCCGGCCAGAGAAGGAGCGGTTAACGATGGAGGCACTGCAACCGATGGCGACGACGATCGCCGACCTCCTAAGCGAGCGCGAAGAAACGATCGCTGTGGTCGAGACGACAGCGGGGGGGTTGATCTCGGCGGCGTTGCTCTCCGTGCCCGGCGCATCGAAATACTACTGCGGCGGCGCGGTGACGTACACCGGCATCGCACGTGACACGTTTCTTAGGGTCGATATGGCCGCCCATCCCAAGGTTCGCTCCAGTAGCGAACAGTACGCGCGCCTGATCGCGGCTGCGGTGCGGGAACGGCTAGGTGCGACCTGGGGAATCGGCGAAACGGGTGCCGCAGGACCGAATGGAAACGGCTACGGAGACGCCTCAGGACACACGTGCATTGCTCTAGCAGGGCCGGTCGAATACAGCGAGACGCTGGAGACCGGGCTCGAGGATCGCGAGGAGAACATGTGGCTTTTCGCCAAACGGACGCTCGCGGTGCTCGAGCAGGGCTTGTACGCCGCACCGTGAGAAAAAGCCGGCACGGGAGCTAGACGGAAGAAGCAGCTCAGACGCCGACCAGATTACTGACGCGCTTGGAGCCCTCGCACTGGAGCGAGCTGACTGCGATCACGAAACAACATCCACGCTGGCAGCAAACGGCGATCACGCCCTCTCGAGGAAGCTTCGACACGGGTAGTCTCAGCCCACTGAGAGGGGCCTCTGTGCCGTCCTCGAGCGCACCCTATTCGATCTCAAGCGGGATGCGACCATCGAACACTAGTGGCGGCGAATCCACGTGTCGACGAGCGCGGGGCGGGCGCCCGATCAGTAGAGACACTTGCTAGGATCAGCGTCATGCCAAAGCTCGCCGCCAGCGTCTCGTGGCTCTACCAGGAGGTCGACTTGCTCGACCGCTTCGAACTAGCCGCGCGGGCTGGTTTCCGCGCCGTCGAGATTCAGCAGCCGTACTCGGAGCCGCCGGCGGCACTCGCGCGCGAGATCGAGCGGCACGATCTCAGCGCCGCATTACTCAACCTACCAGCCGCGCTAGCAGCCATACCCGGACAGGAGTCGGAATTCCGTACCGCCCTGACCCGTGCCCTGGAATACGCCGATGCGACTGGGTGTCCCCGGTTGCATTGTCTCGCCGGGCGTACAGACGATCCCGCAGCCGAAGCGACATTCCTCGCCAATCTCAACCGCGCAGCGACTGAAGTGGATCGGCACAGCAAGCGCCTGGTGCTAGAACCGCTCAACACGCGGGACAATCCCGGCTACTTCCTGACCAGCAGCGCCCAGGCGCGCCGTATCATCGATCAGGTCGAGGGTAATCACGTCGCGCTGCAATTCGACTTCTATCACATCCAGATCATGGAGGGCTTCCTGGCCGAAACTATGCGGACACACGCGAAGGTGATCGACCATTTCCAGATCAGTGGCGTGCCGGGCCGCAACGAACCCGACTCCCAGCAGGAGATCAACTACCCGTATCTCTTGGACTTGATAGATGAGCTTCCCTATGAAGGCTGGGTAGGCTGCGAGTACCGCCCGCGCTCTGGAACCGTGGAGGGGTTGGGCTGGGCCCGGCCGTACGGCATCGAGGCGGGGGGGAATTCCTGCTAGGCCGCCGCTATCCCCCGATCCCGCTGACGATCCACTAGACGGAAGCAACCCCGATCCGGGCTGAGGAAGCGACAATCCGCGACCGGCGGCATCTTCGCCATCGGCGACTATGCCGGAACGCTGCATGAGCACCTGCGACTCGAGAGGGCATTCAATCCACTCCGACAACCTCCCAGAGCATTGGGGACGCTCGGGTTTGCATGAGCGCCGATACGTTCGGAACTCAGACAAGCTGCGGGCCGGCGGGCACCCTCTCTTCCTGCGCAAGGCGTCACTCTCGCGAACGGAGAGCGGGAGAGCGGGGTACCTGACGAATCTCGCGTGCGCGATCGGTGAGAACGCCGTGCTTCGCTCCGGCGGGATTTCCGATTCAGATCTAGGCCTAGACAAACGGAATTGCATCACGAACGAAGAGTTGGGCAGCGATGAGCGCCCGTTCCAATGAAGTTACCGCGTATAGCTTGGCATCCGTTGAAAACGCCCAGCCGCGGCGCTACCGCACTGGATCGCCGTAATCACCATGGTCAGCCCACTCGTCTCCCAGGACGAAGCGAACCCAGCTAATGGATTCGTGGTTACAGCGAGTCTGCATCGAAACCCAAGCCGAGGAAGAACTTGCCCAATGCTTCGTAGTGCGTCATCCGCGCCTGCAAATGCTGGGTGATAACTTTCATATCCTGATAACGGCGCTGGAAGTCGCGGTCTTGGAAGATACCGTCCGTGCCGACCACGACGTAGGCCAAGTCAACCACTTCCTCCGCCCGCCGGATCGCATCCGTTGCGGCCATACGCAGCAGCGCTAATTCGTGCGGGGATAGGCGCCAGTCAATCAGGGCGGAAGCCCAGGTTTCCGCCACAGTTGTGTGCAAGAAGGAGTGAGCCGCCTGCCAGCGCGTCTCGGCGTGGCCGATGCGATCCTGTACCCAAACCTGGTCCCGCAGCGGTCTACGTTCGAAGCGTTGTGCCTTGTCCTCGGCCAGGTTGAGTGCAAAGTCTAAGGACGCCCGTGCCACGCCCAACGCCACGGCAGCGAAGCCACCCGCGAACAGAAGTGAGGAAGGGATCGCGTGCAGTGGTCGAGTTGGCATGTCAGCGACGCGGGGAAAACTACGCTCATATGGTACAAACAGGTCGTCGACGCGGAACTCGTGACTGCCGGTACCGCGCAACCCGGCCACATGCCAGGTATCGAGTAGCTCCGCCTCAGACTCGGGCAGCAAGAAGAGGCGCACCTCCGCCTCGGCTCCGCTCTCGTCCGTTGCTTGGGCCGCCAACCACGTCGCGTGCCGCGACCCGCTCGAAAACCACCAGCGTCCGCTGAGGATATGCCCGCCGTCAGCGGGCTGGGCCGATTGCTCGAGCGGCGGTCCGTTCGCGATCACGGCGCGAGGGTCATCCCAGATTTCGTGTCGGGTCGCGTCGGGCAAGCCCCGCTCAAACGTCGCCCAGACGTTGCCCTGATTGACGCACCAACCAGTGCTGCCATCGATCTCTGCAATCGCCTGCACTGCTTTCACGAACACGGGATAGGACGTGTCCGATCCGTGCAGGTCGGCGGGCAGCAGGAGTCGAAAGAGACCAGCTTCTGCCATCGCGGCCACGAGTTCCGTGGGAATCTCCCGATCCTCATCGATCGCGTCAGCCGCCTGCGCGATGCGCGGCATAAAGGCATCTAGCGTCGTCGCCAGATCGATGGTCTTGTGCTGATCACTGTCCGACACGTACCCCCCGCTCCAAGCCCATGCGTTGACGCGGCAGGCTAGCAGTCGGGCCCGCGAAGCCAAAGTGCGACGATCCGGACAACTGAGCAACCAACTCGCTATCCTCCGCAACGAGTTTGAGTAGACAGCGCCGGAGCATGCCGTGCCAACTAGCAAGTCTTACGATCCCGACCGCTCGGGACGCGACACGCTGCAAGAGACATTCGGGCCCATGGTCAAGATTGAGAAGCATGCGGAAGGCGGAATCTAGGTGATCACGCTCAACCGGCCGCACAGGCTCAACGCGACCGGCGACGGGCTAAGTGAGGCATTGGAGGAATCCTTCATCAAGTTCCGCGACGATCCCGACGCGCGCGGTGCGATCTTGACTGGATCTGGCCGCGCCTTCGGCGCAGGCGCGGACCTGATCAAGACCGCCGAGAGTCGAACAGCGGAAGTCGGCGAGACCCAGCGCCCGCGGTTGGTGGCGCCGCGCCGCAATGCTGTGTCGCTGTCCGAATCGCTCGGGCTCCGGAAACGGACGATCGCGGCGATCAACTGTTACGCCATGGTGGGAGGGCTTCATGTACGCGATGCAGTGCGATATCCGGATCATGGCCGAGGAAGCGCAGGTTGGGATCGCAGAGACACGTTGGAATATGGGCAGCGCAGACTGGATGACGCCGCTGACGCAGTAGATCGGTCTGGGCTCAGCGCTGGAGCTGGAGCTGATCCTCTGGGGCGACACGCTCTACACGACACAGCCCTGATACGAAATCGGTTGGGTGCAACGCGTCGTACCAAGCGAGGAACTGCTAACAACGGCGATGGATTACGCCGAGCCGGCGCTGATGATGGCCCCACGCGCAGCGCGCAACATGAAGGAAGCACTCTACCGCGGCTACCACATCGATCCGCTCAAGGGGCAGGCCTTCGGCAACGCGATCGGGCAGAACCTGATCGGGATGCGAGACTCGATCGAAGGACCCACCGCTTTTTCCGAGAAGCTCCAGGCGCGCTTCACGGACTCCAAACGACGTGACCGGATCAACTCCCCCAGCGGCCGGACCGCTTGTCGGCGTCACCGTGCTGGACCTGACACAACACATCGCCGGCCCGTATGCGACCAAGCTGCTGGCTGGCGCGGGTGCCGATGTGATCAAGATCGAGCAACCAAACGGCGATCCCGCTCGCGCACTGGGCCCGTTCAAGAATGGGCAGCCCCATCCCGAAGCCAGCGGCACTTTCTATTACTTCAACACCAGCAAGCGCTCACTGGTGCTCGATCTACAAAGCAACGCCGCCGCCGAGATAATGGGCCGCCTCTTGGACCGCGCTGACTTGGTCGTCGAAAGCCTACGGCCGGGACGCTTGGATGATCTAGGACTGGGTTGGGAGTTCGTGCATCAGCGGCGCGGTGATCTCTCACTCGTGTCGGTTAGCAACTTCGGACTGACTGGGCCATACCGCGATTACCTCGCATCGGATTTGGTCCTGTTCGGGTTCGGCGGCGAGATGTATTCGATGGGCAGCGCCGATCGCGAGCCCGTGCGCATGTTCGGCACAGCAGCGCTGGTGGAGTCAGGCTCCGCCGCTGCCGTCGCGGCGATGGGCGCGCTGATGTCAGGCACGGTTCACGGCGTCGGGCAACACGTCGATGTCTCGCTCGCAGACTGCCAAATCGGCGGCGTCGATCGACGGCACGCTTGGATCATGTCGCACGAATACGCCGGTAAGAAGGGGCTGCGCGGGGCGGACACGACGGGCTCCGGCAGCACGGTCTATCCTTGCGCCGACGGCTATGTGGAACTGACCGGGATCCAACTTCGCCTCGACCGGCTACAAGCCATGCTGGGCAACCCAGCATGGCTCGCCGAGTCACGCTGGACCGAGCCAGGCGCGTTCAACAACCCGGATCTAGTGAGCGAATTCCAGGCCAACATGATCGGCTGGTTGATCCAGCGGACGAAACGCAAAGTCTGGGCGGAAGCCCAACGCGCGCGTGTACTCTGCGGTCCCCTCTTCAGCGTGGACGAGATCTACGCCGACGATCATTTTCGCGACCGCGGGTTTTTCGAGGTAACCGAGCACGCCGTCCTAGGGTCGGTCGAGATTCCGGGTCGTCCCTTCTTGATGGGCGGCTCACCCTGGCCGGCCACCCGCGCCGCGCCGCTGCTGGGTGAACACACGCGGGACGTGCTTAAGGAGACCGGCTACAAGGACGACGAGATCGACACGCTGATCGCGTCCGGTGTCGTGAAAAGCGCCGCTGCGGATGGGAGGGGAAATTGACACCACTTCCTCTCGCGGGTGTGCGTGTGCTCGACTTCTGCGTCGTCTGGGCGGGGCCATTCGCGACGATGCTACTAGGCGACCTCGGCGCCGAGATAATCAAGGTGGAGAATCCGTTCGTCATGCAGCCCATGACACGCGGAGTCCTGGCCCACCCCGACCCCACCTCGATCGAGGCTCCGGCTCCGGCTGGCGCGTTCCCTAACAACACACTGGGACCGCGGCCTTGGAACTACACGACGTCGTTCGTCAACGTCTACCGCAACAAGAAGAGCGTGACGATGGACCTGCGACAGCCGGAAGGCCTTGAGCTGCTCGCACGCCTCGTGGCCGAATCCGACGTCGTATACGAGAACAACGCGACTGAGACCTTGCCCAAACTCGGCATCACCTATGAGTGGCTACGGTCGATCCGTGAGGACATCATTATGTTGCGTGTGCCAGCGTACGGAAACAGCGGACCGTATGAGAATGCCCGCGCACTCGGCGTACATCTGGAGTCGGTCATGGGACACACGCTGCTGCGGGGCCATCCCGAGGCCGACCCAACCGAGACGACACCAATCTTTTCCGGCGACTACATCGCGGGCAGCCAGGGCGCGATGGCCACGATGATGGCGCTCTGGCACCGGCGCCGGACCGGCGACGGTCAGCTAATCGAAATGAGTCAGGCCGAAAACGCCGCCGGTATGCTGGCGCAGGGCTTCATGGAGTACGCGCTCAACGGCCAACAGCCCGCGCGGCACGGCAACGACTCCTACTACGGTGCCGTTCCTTACGGCGTCTACCCCTGTCGCTCGCCGGGCAGCTCCGCCGACGGGGGCGATCATTGGATCAGCATCAGCGTGCTTGACGATGCGCAGTGGCAAGGACTCGTCGCAACGATGGGGAGCCCGACCTGGGCCACAGCAGATCTGGACGACTTGGCCGGCCGGCAAGCTCGCCGCGACGAGATCGATCACAACGTCGCGGCCTGGACGGCGCAACTCCAGGACTAAGCCCTAACTAACCGCCTGCAAGAGGCAGGCGTCGCGGCCGCACCCGTGCTGGAAGCCTCGCGCGTGCACGACGACGCTCAGGTCCAGGCGCGCGGTCTCTTCGGACCGTTGGAGCTACACGACGAGATTGGCAGTTTCACCTACAACCGCCCCTTCCTTCGCTTCTCTGAGACGCCGCTGACCGTACGCCAAGCTCCTGTCGCCATGGGCGAGCACAACGAGTACGTCTACAAAGACGTGATCGGCGTCGACGATGAAGAGTACGCTCGCCTCCAAAACGCAGGGCACATCTCAATGGACTTCGACTCGTCAGTTCCTTGAGCGCAAGTCTGCCCGATCAGATCACGGCGTCATCGCACAGGCGGCTGATGTCGTCCCAGGAGTAGCCCAGCTCCAGCAGCATCTCCTCGGTGTGCTGGCCCAATTCGGAGGCCGGGTCCCGCGGCTCAATGCGGACCTCCGACATACCAACGGGCGCGCCAACGATCTTGATCGGGCCAACCAAGGGATGCTCAACCTCCTGGATGTAGCCGTTGAGCATGGCTTGCTCGCCATCGACGATGTCACCGTAATTCCGAACCGGACCACTGAGGATCTCGCCAACCTCGAGCGCATCGAGCCACTCTTGAGTCGGGCGGGTCGGAAAGATCTGGTCCAGCTCCGCGCGTAGCTCAATGCCATTGCCGTACGGCATTCCGGCGGTAGCAAAGCGTGGATCGTCGAACAGGTGCTCGGCGTCGAGGATCTGACAGAAACGAGCCCAGAGATCCAGTTTCACACCACCCAGACAAAGGTAACCATCAGCGGTTTCGAAGGCGCCCCAGGTACCACTCGTGATCAATGTGTGCCCTCGCTCCGCTCGGTTGATCGGCTCACGGGTGATCGCATGGTGTGTGATCTCCCAGGCTTGCATCGAGATCCACGTACCGGAAAGCGAGACGTCGATCTCTTGGCCGTGCCCGGTCTGGTCGCGAAAACGAAGTGCGGCGAGGACGGCCAGCGTTTCGATCATGCCCGAGGTGTGATCAGCGACTGAAGAACCCGCCGGGAGCGGTGTCTCCCCCTCGTAGCCAGTCGCGCTAATGATTCCGCTGGCGGCTTGGCCGAGTACGTCGCGACCCGGCTTGGTCACCCAGGGTCCCTTGGGACCGAAGGTGGAGGCAGTAACATAGATGATGTCAGGCTTGATCGCCTTGAGCTGTGTGTACCCGAAGCCAAGTCGTTCGCGCATGCCGACGCGCCAGTTGATGACAACGATGTCACTGGTGGCGGCGATCTCGTGCACGATACGAACTACGTCTGGCTGCTTGAGATCGACCGTGACGCTCTTCTTGCCTCGGTTGTGCACCGTGAAGTACGGGCTCACCCCGAGCAGTTCGGGATCCTTCGCAACGGCTCCCCGAGAGAGCACCCCCATTTCCCGACGCTCGATCTTGATTACTTCAGCCCCATGTCGGCCAAAATGGCGGTCCCCCAGGGGCCCTGAATCTCCTAAAAGAAGTCGAGAATGCGATCGCCCTCCATGATCTCAGTCATCGTCTAACTCCTTGTCATATTTCTATTGCGTTCCCGATGGAAGCGCGGTGGCAAAGCCATGCTAGCCTCGAGCACCGAGGTCACTTCCTATGAAGATCACCGAGATTGAGACGTTCGTGGTGGACGCTGGTTGGCGTCCCTGGCAGTTCACGGCCGTGCGGACCGACGACGGCATTACTGGCTACGGGGAGATGTCCGACGGACGCAACCCCTACGGCATCGTCGGCACAGTGACAGATTTCGAGCCGCTACTGATCGGCAGCGATCCCTTGGCCGTCGAACAACGCTATTGGGATATGTACCGGCTGGCACGGCAAAGTCCCGGCGGCATCGCCGCCAAGGCGATCGCGGGAATCGAGCTGGCACTATGGGATATCAAGGCGAAATCGCTGGGCGTGCCCGTCTATGCGCTGTTCGGCGGACCAACGCCCACTGAGCTGCACGTCAACTGGCCACACTGCGGCAGCTCGCGCGCGCGCGCGCACGACATCATCGGCGCGGCACCAATTCGGTCACTGAACGATATACGGACGCTGGGCGAAGAGGTGCGCGACAAGGGCTTCCATGCGCTCAAGACAAACATCGTCTTTCCAGGCGACCCGGCCCGCACCTACGGATCCGGCTTCAGCGGCGGGCCGGGCACGACGGACCAGAACATCACCCCGGCGTTGCTACGACACATCGAGCAATACATTGGCACCTTTCGGGAGGGTACCGGGCCCGACGTGCAGATCGCGCTCGACCTCAATTTCCATTTCAAACCACTGGCGGCGCGCCAAATCTGCCAGGTGCTGGAGCCGTTCGAGATGATGTGGGTAGAGATCGACATGTACGAGCCAGACGGGCTGGCTGAAGTCAAGCGTGCCACGACCGTGCCGATCACCTCGGGCGAAAACTTCTACGGCCTGCGAGAATACCGCCCCTACTTTCAAGCGCGCGCGATGGACAACGTCATGATCGACGTGCCCTGGAACGGATTTGCCCGCTCACGCGACATCGCGATGGCGGCGGAAAGCTACGAGCTCAACGTTGCGCCGCACAATTACTACTCGCACCTCTCGACAATGCACTCGTTGCACCTCTGCGCAACACTACCCAACGTACGGATCATGGAAATCGACATCGACGACGTGCCCTGGAAGGACGAGATGACCGGCGGCCCGCTCGATATCAAAGACGGTCAGCTCTCGTTGCCGACCGCCCCTGGCTGGGGCGTTGAACTAAACGAAGAGCTGGCCCGGACACGGCCCTGGGAGCCGGGGCGTGGCCCGGGCTTCCTCAGTCGCTAGGCGCGGAGCTCAGGAATTGGGCCACTGGCCGAGCCTTTTCGGTGCAGCAGCAAATCGTCGCGACCATCAACGCCCGATCTGAGATCCGGCCGTGACCGACGCCAACGTACTCTCCCTGACCAGATCGATCTCGGTGAGCAGGTCAGGCAGCAGCACCGCCGCTACAGCCTGTTCACAGATTCGGGGCCGAAAATCGACCTCGCGATTCTCGGTCAGGAGGCACCTGAGCTTAGCTGCCCGAAAGCCCATTGCCGTCAACTCCGTTAGTGCTGGGACGGAGATCCCGGGCGTGTCGTCGCTGTAGCGCCCAGGCGTGCCCAAGATAAAATTACCAAGCGGATAGAAAACCGGCATATCATCGACGATCTCAACGGGCTGCGCCAAGTGCGGTCCGTGACCGATCACCAGATCACAATCGGCGGCGGCGAAGCGCTGGGCTCCGCGTCGCTGCACACTCTCAACAGCGTGATGGGTGGTGCCCCAATGCGCGAAGGCAACAAGCCAACGAGCCTCCGCCGTCCGGCTCAGAGCCAGCCCCAACAGAAGCGTTGAAGAGATGGCCCCAGCGACCCCACCGTCGTGCGGGTGGCTAGCCGATCGCGGCCACTATTGTCCCCAGAAACAACCACAGCCACGATGCCGTGGGGGCTCTCTGTTAGCAGTGGCTCGGCCAGGCCCCGGGGGCCACGATCAAGCGAGTGGTTGTTGGCCAGGCCAACCGCGTCGACTCCGACTACGGCGAGGGCAACGGCGGCAGCCGGGTCGACCTGGTAAGACCAGTGGTGGTCGGGGTCCCAGGGCGTGTTGCGGGTAGTGAGTGGATCCTAGAGGTTGGCGATGATGTAGTCCGACTCAGGCAGCGGCAAGAAACCGCGAAACGGCGTCAGGTAACCCTCTCAATCCAGGAGAGGTTGGGCCACGTCGCCAAGCAGAGTGTCGCCCAGCCAAAGGATCCTGAACGGAGGCGAGGAAGCGTCGGCAGTTGATGGCGCGTTGCGGTGCAACCGATCACGATCATCGCCAGTGCGCCCAACAGCAACCAGCGGGCAGGAAGCATCGCTAGCCTCTCCTCTAAACGGAGTAGGCGAGATCGCCATCGATGTAGGTCTGCTGGACCTGGATCTCGCGGATGAAGTCGGGGGCAACCAGGGTTGGATCGTGGCTGAGTACGACCAGATCGGCGCGCTTGCCCACTTCGATCGAGCCGACCTCCTGGTCGCGGAACATCGCTGCCGCCGAGTTGAGCGTGTAGGTGCGCAGCGCTTCAAGCGCGGTGATTGCCTGGTCAGGCACGATTTGGTGCCCGTCTGTTCGCGCGCGGCGGGCCACCAGGGCAAACAACCCAAGCAACGGCTCGACGGGGAAACAGGGGAAGTCGGAGCCCGAGGCGACGGCGATTCCGGCATCGAGCATCGCACGATAGGGGACAGGGAGTCCGTCGATGTTGGCTTCCGCAAAGCCGGTCTCGATGTAATCACCGAAGCTATACAGGGTGGGGGGTTGGTGGGAGATCAGCACGCCGAGGGAGGCGGCGCGTTCGATCTGTGCGGCTGTGCCAAAGGCGAAGTGTTCGATGCGGTAGCGCGGGTCTCCGCGCGGGATCTCGCGGAGCGCGCGCTCAAAGGCGTTGAGGCCCTGCTCGATCGCACGGTTACCGATGCAGTGGATGGCGATCTGGAGATCGTGCGAGGCGGCGTTGAGCACGAGGTGATCCACCTCTTCCTGGTTGTAGTAGGGCGTGCCGACGTGCTCTTCGGTGCCATCAGGGTGGCAGACCGTGAGCGCCGGACTCGGAAAGACCGGGTCCATGAAGATCTTGACGATGCCGCCACGCAGCCGATCGGAGACATCATCCTCATTAAAGAAGCCGGCGGCAGCGTCTTCCGGTACGGCGAAGAAGCCGGGCCCTCCGCGCATCTGCTGAATCGCGATCGGGAGCTTGCCGCGCGCGTCGGCCAAGCGGTAGAGTTCGGCGCTTTCCGGCATGACGAGCGCGTCGCCCACGCTGGTGATGCCGTGGGAGAGGTGGCGCCGGGCGTTCTGCTCGACCAGGTCGGCCACGGCATCGGCCCCGAAGGTGTCCATGTAGCCCCGCATTGAAGCGTGGTGGACGCCGTCCATCGCCCGTTCAAAGAGCACACCAGTGGCTTCGCCGCGGGCATCGCGCAGGATCGCGCCCCCCGGGGGGTCGGGGGTCTCCCGCCTGATGCCGGCCAGGGTCAGAGCCGCCGAATTCGCGTAGCAAGCGTGATACCCGGAATCCATAATGCAAACGGGGTTGTTCGGGGCGACCTCATCCAGTTCTCCGCGGAGGAGATCGCCATTTTCAGCCATTGCGCGTCTGCTATAGCCAAGCCCCCAGATCCATTGGCCGGCGGGGGCCCCCTGGGCGGCAGCGGCGATCGCGTCGAGCACGGCAGGCCTGTCTTTGAGTGGTGGGGTGCGGCAATCGACGGAGCGCGGCTCAAACGTTGTCATACTGAAGTGATTGTGGGGATCGCAGAAGCCGGGGATGAGAGCTCGGCCTTGTAGCGGGATCACTGTCGCGTCCGGCCCGACGGTCTGCGCCACTTCGTCGCTGTCGCCCACGGCCACAATGCGGCCATCGCGCACGGCGACGCCGCTGGCGATGTGATCGAGGGCGTCGATTGTGAGAACCCGACCGCCTTGAAAAAGGAGTTCCATGCTCATGTTCCTGCACGCTGCGAAGCGCTGGCTGGGGCGGAGAAGGTAGCAGTTGGGATGACCGAGTACATGTGCGGCAAGGGCACTGGCCGTCAGTGAGTCTTGCCTTGACCGAAGGTGTCGGCGACGCTGGACCTATCCAACTGCAGCTGCCGGCTGCAAGCGGGTTCCGAGGAAGGCGAATCGCTACCAAGTGACCTCATTTACACTCGTCTCCGCGACTACAACACCCGTTTCTTGGAGCTTGTCTGTGGGGTGGTGGAGCCTGCTTTCGGTTCTATCACGCGGATTGGAGTACGTTTGTGACGACTGCTCTCGACGGCGTCCGAGTCCTCGATTGCTCCGGCATAGCCTCATTCGGCACCATGATTCTCGCCGATTTCGGAGCCGAGGTGACCAAAGTTGGCCCCGTCCCTGATGCTCTCCGCCATCCCCGTCGGACGACGGGTAGCCGCTGGGATCCGGAACAGCAAGTGGATGCTGCGCGTGGCGCCGCCTACGACGCCACCCAACGAGGCAAGCGTTCTATTCTGCTTAACCTCAAGGACGAGGCGGCGCGCGAGGTCATTTATAAGCTAATTCCGGAGATGGACGTCTTTGTCGAGTCGTTCCGCCCTGGTGTAACCACGCGCCTCGGTGTCGACTACGACACTCTCTCTGCTATCAACCCGCGCCTCATCTATTGCGCATTGACCGGCTACGGCCAAACAGGCCCCTACCGTGACCGACCCGGGCACGATCTCAACTACAATGCAGTCGGCGGCGCCCTGGATCTCATGCGCCGCCCGGGTCCGCCGCCCACAATCCCGATCAACCTCCTCGCTGACTTTGGCGGCGGTGCCGTCTATGTAGCTCTTTCGGTCTGTCTTGCATTGCTCGCCCGCGAGCGGACAGGCCGGGGGCAGTACATCGATATGGCGATGGCAGACGGAGTTCTCGCGCTGCAAACGGCTCTATACAGCGGCTTCTTTGAGTCGGGCGAGACCGTGAAGCCGGGCGAGTATTTCCTGAATGGGGGCGTGCCGTTCTATGAGGTCTACGAATGCGCCGACGGGTCTTGGATCTCCGTTGCCTGCCTGGAGCCCCATTTCTTCCGAAATCTTTGTGACGCCCTTGAGTTGGATGAGTTCCGCGATCGTCAGTTTGACCCAGCCGTCCATGGTCCCCTGCGAGAGCGGCTCAGCACGCTCTTCGCTGAACGATCGTGCGATGAGTGGATTGACCACTTCGCGGCCCACGATGTCTGTGTGGCCCCTGTTTTAGAGATGCCAGAGGTGGTGACCAATGAGCAAATTCAATCGCGATCGATGATCACGGATGTGAATTCGGCGATCGGTGCCGTACGACAGATTGGTGTTGCGCCCAAGCTGAGTGAGACTCCCGGCCAGCCCGGGCCCGCTGGACCTCGCCCAGGCCAGCACACCGACGAGGTGCTTGCGGGGCTCGGCTTGGACGAGACCACCATCGCGGCCTTGCGGACACGAGGGGCAATCGCGTAACCGGTTTTTAGTGATGCCCTCTTCGTTTTGCCGCCCGGCAGATTCTCGCCGGACAATGCACGGCGCCGCCCGAAGATCCACGCGACCGCGGCCATGTTGAAACTCAACTTCTAGCTTGGCCACTTAGTTAGGAGATGTAGACCTCGGCCGTCGCCGGGGCGATGTGACTATTTAGCTCTCGGCTGAATTGCCCCCAGCGATCACCCAGCGCCGACGAGCGGAAACGCACATGCAAGCTGACGGAGGTTTCCAGCGTGGAGAGACTCTCGTGACGCATCCCGTTCAGGTGCTCGCCTAGAAACGCCAGTACCCGCTCCTCCTCGGCGCCATAGTCCGACGTCTGTACCGTCACGATCAGGTCGCGGCGCCCACGGTCGATGAACGGCAACTGCTCGATTCGCTGCAGCACCAACACGCCGAAGACGAGAGCGTAGAGTAACCCGACAAGTTCGTAGTTATAGGTCGCTGATCCGATCGAAGAAGCGATCAGCAAAAGCAGGAACCCGATCTCTGCTGGATCCTTAATCGGCGTGCGGAAGCGTACGAACGACAGGGCGCCTAGTAGGCCCAGTGAGAGCGGCAGAGAGAACTGGATCGCGATGAACAACGTCGTTATAGCTGGTCCTCCCAGCAGGAACGTGCGATGTACCCCTGCCCCGCGTTGCGCCTCGCTGTAAAACAGCACGTAGAGCAGATAGGTCACGACGGATGCGCACAGCGAAAAAGCCATCGCGGCCCAGAACTCATCAAAGCTCAACTCTGAGGTTGGGCCTAGGTCGATTAATACAGGCACGGTGAATTCCCCCATTCGCGATAGGCCTAGCTAACTCGCCTCCACGAGATCGAGTGCTTCGACTGCGGCGACATATTTGGAATTAGCGGACCAGGGCTGCGCGAAGCGACCGAGCGCGGCGAGGCGGTGAGGTAGATCACTGGCTCTTCCCTTTAGCTCGACCACGGCCTCGCCTGTTCGTAACGGCGTCGCGCGTTTCCGCCAGGGCGCTACTACCGTGATTTGGTGATCGAGTGACACGCGCAGCCCGGAAACGGGCTCTTCGAATCGCTCGCGCTTGTAGCGCACCAGTGTGACTGGCCGCAGCGCGCCGGTCGCCGAATAACCGAGTTTCGCTAGCAGGTCGAGCAGGAGTGCGGGAGGAATGAAAGTCGGGAGCTTCGCACCGCCACTCGACTCATTTAGCGCGTCGCGAGACAGCACGATTGGCAGCCGTCGTTTCCAACTCTCAACGCCGGTGCGGCCTTTCAACTCCAAAAAAGCAGGTAGGTCGAAAGCACGGAACCTATCTCTTGGGATCTGCCACATCGAGGCGGGGATTGCCCACTCGTCGTACCAACGTACACGCACCTTGACTTTCTCCCATGCGCCGTCTGCCGATCCGTAATAGGCCTCAAGATCGGGAGTGTCGAAATAGCAGCTTGTGACGGTTCCGGTGGAGTACTCCGATGCTGGTCGGCAGGCATGCCGCAACCATGCTGACGTCGCGCTCGCCCGCACCTGAGGCAACACGTACTTGCGCTCCACGCGACTCGCTAGTCTCACCGAGGGCCCGATCTGCTCGGCTAATGGCATGAGTCGAACCACCCTGCTCGTGTCAATCGTGATCCGGGGTTGCTTTGGCAGCGTTCGCTATGCTCGCGTGATGCTTCAGCCTAAACAAGTCGTGGCTGGTCTCCTGGCGCTCGGCTTCGCGTTCTTTCTCGTCGCCTGGTCTGCCTTCGACGACGCCCCATCCCCTCGACTGTCTGGAACCGATGTCGTTCGTTTTGGAGCCAACGCCGCCATTGCCGACCCCTTCGAGTTCGTTTTCGACGAATCTGTCGTACGTAGATACGCTCTCACGCTGTCCGAGGGGGATTGGATCTGGCTCAACAACAACGCGCTGTTGGAGCAGTACGTTCCCTCGAGACTGCTCTTCGAAGGCGCGCATTACAACGATGTCGGACTGCGTTACAAGGGGAATTTCGGTGCCTTGCGGTTTTGCCACGACACACAGGGCAATCGCGTTTGCGAGAAGCTTTCCTTCAAACTCAAGTTCAACGAGTATGACGCTCGTGGCCGTTTCTTTGGCCTCAAACGTCTCAACTTCCATTCGATGGACGCCGATCCCACCAAACTGCACGACATGCTCGGCTACCGTCTTTTCCGGGATGCGGGCGTGATCGCACCGCGAACGACTTTCGCTTGGCTCACCGTTAATGGCGAGCCACAAGGCCTGTTCGTGGTCGTCGAGGAGATCGACGATCGTTTCGTTGCGGCCAATTTTCCAGATGGCGGTGAGGGAAATCTCTATAAGGAGATCTGGCCGGTTCATGTAGGAACGGAACCTTATCTTCTGGCGCTCGACCAGACCATCCCGGCCGCGGACGAGCCGGACGTCACACCGTTCCAACGTTTTGCCGTCGATCTGCTTGCCGCGCAGGCTGACGACCCCATCGATGACGAAGCTGTCATGGACGTTCTCCGGGATTGGACGGACCTCGATGCGTTGATTCGCTATGTTGCCGTCGACCGCTTTATCGACCACTGGGATGGCATCCTCGCTTGGTACTGCGTGGAAATCGGTGCCACGGATGGTCAAGTTCGGCCCAGTACCTGCTTCAACCACAACTACTTCTGGTACCGAGATACCCAGAGCAACCGTTTCACGCTCATCCCCTGGGATCTTGACCATACTTTCGAATATCCGAGCCCGATTCTCGCCGCCTATGGCATGCCATCCTGGGACACGGTCAATGCGTCGTGTCACCTGCGGCCAGTCTTTTTCAGGATCCCAGCTCGCGCCCCTGCCTGTGACCCAATCATCCACTCTTTGGCCACTGTCGGTTGGGACGCCTACGTTGCCACCACGCGGGCGCTCCTCGCTCAGCCTGAGTTTCAAGTCGATTCGCTCTACGAACGCATTGATCGACTTTCCGACCTGATTGCTGAATCGGTTCGCGACGATCCAAATGGCCCTTCCTATCGTGATTGGCGAGCCTCCGTCGATAAGCTCAAGCGCGACATTGCTTCTATGCGCGCGGATCTTGAAGCGACCATTGGCTCGTAGCTACGAAATCTCTGTCAGAGGTCGACGCTGTTGACAAGCTGATCATGAGCTGGATTCGTGGCGGACGTGAGCCCGTGTTGACCCAGACCCTGCTTGTGACTCCGAGCGAGGCGTGTCGCCGTGCTGGGGGTGGGAACTACGCCACTGAGAACGTGCATCTGTGGTTTGCGCTGCGGCGGTCGACGGTCCCCGCGTTTAGAAGAAGGCCGGGACTTCGCCTCGGACCCAGACGCGCCAGTCTGGTGCCAGGTGTCCCAATCCTGGCAGGGACCTAACGGACAACGTGGGAGCGATCCCCTGACTTCCGGGGGAATACGAGCTGATGGCACCGATGACTCGGGTCAGATCTTCGTCCGTGTACTTCGGAGCTAGGGGGCGGTGGTTCCGATGGGGCCCCGTGAAACCGTCAAGGTTTATTTGGCCAGCTTTAGCTTGAACTTTGTGGTCATCCACCAGATACTGGCAGACACCGCGTAATGGTTGGGCCCGTGTCCCTCCTGCAGCCCGGATGGTCGTCCGGGTTGCCGTCTCCGGAGCGCCCCACATCCGAGAATCTCACGAACGGTAATTCGCTCACTAGCCAGAATCCCTGTGCCATTTGTACGCGCCAGTGATTGATTGATGGCGTTGGTCAGCAATCGAACCTGACGAAGGATAGAAATACCTTTCTGGACCTCGATGCAATTTTGGAACTACTTTGCACTCCGTCTGTTCCAGGCTTTCATGGTGGTCTGGGTGGTCACAACGATCGTTTTTGTTGTGTCGCGCCTGGTGGGAAATCCCGAAACCTTCCTTTCCTCGGGCCTCGAAGCCACTCCGTTGGAGATCGAGAGGATTCGAGAGCGCTTCGGATTGAACGACTCGCTGGGTAAGCAATACCTGGATTTCCTGACGGATACCGTGCAGGGCGATTTCGGGCATTCCTGGGGCCAAGCGGGCGATACGACCATGAAGTCCATTGCTGATCGGGCGCCAAACACCTTCAAGCTGGGCGCGGCGGCACTTGTTTTCGCGATCGCCGTTTCGGTCCCGCTCGGCATTCTGGCTGCGATTCGTCGCGGCACGCCGTTGGACTGGTTGGCTCGCCTCCTCGCCGTCTTTGGACAGGCAGTTCCTGGCTTCTGGCTCGCGCTGATGATGGTGTTCTTCTTCGCCGTTCAGCTCGGCTGGTTTCCCACCAGTGGCGCCGACGGAATCCGCGCTCTCATCCTGCCCGCGGCAGCGCTGGGCATGTTGGAGATGGCCGCGATCATGCGCTTGACGCGCTCCGGCATGATCGAGGTGATGGATCAAGACTTCATCCGCACTGCTCGATCGAAAGGCCTCAATGAGCGTGTGGTCATCTTCCGACATGCCATCCGGCACGCCCTCCTGCCCGTAGTCTCTCTGCTCGGCATTACGTTAGGTCGATTGATCGCGGGGTCGGTGATCGTCGAACTCATCTTTGCCTGGCCGGGCGTGGGGCGATTGATCATTGATTCCATTCGGGTTTCCGACTATCCAATGGTGCAAGCTTCGATCATCGTGCTCTCCGCCTCGATCGCCGTTGCGAACCTGCTCGTCGATGTTTCGTATCAGTTCATTGACCCGCGTATTCGAGTAGGACGATCCTGATGACTCAGGTTGCGACCACGGAAGTGCAGCCCATCGTCGTTGAACCGAGACGGCGTCGCTCACGGCGTCGCTACCTCGGCTTGTCCGTGCCAGCAGTGATCGGGCTGGCATTCGTCTTCTGTGGGGCCTTTGCGACGTTAATCGCTCCCTTTGATCCCAACCACATCGACATTACGGCACGGTTTTTTCCGCCAGTCTTCGATGGTGGGGTCTGGGCCCATCCCTTGGGCACCGATGAGTTGGGGCGCGACTCGCTGAGTCGGTTGTTGCACGGCGCGCAGGTGTCGCTGATTGTCGTTGCCATTGTGGTTCCTGGCGCAGCAGTGATTGGCACGCTCGTTGGTATGGTCTCGGGGTGGCTCCGAGGACCCACGGGTGAGATTTTGATGCGGATTGTCGACGTCCAACTCGCGCTTCCTTCGATCCTCTTCGCAATCCTGTTGGGCAGCATTTTCGGACCCAGCCTGCGCAATGTGATCCTCATCTTGCTGATCTGGACATGGTCGGCCTACGCCCGGCTGGTCCGCGCGGAGGTCCTGTCGTTGCGGGAACGCGACTTCGTGACGGCGGCACAGGCGGCGGGGGCCAACGGGTGGTGGATCATGCGCAAGCACCTACTTCCCAACGTCTTGAACACGATTGTGATCATCATGACGTTGGAAGTTGCCATCGTGATCTTGGCTGAAGCCGCGCTGAGTTTCCTCGGTGTCGGGGTCCCGGTCGAGAGCGCGTCGTGGGGCAAGATGATTACCGATGGTCGCACCTACATGAATCAGGCTTGGTGGCTCATTTGGATACCAGGCACCGCTCTCGTCATCGTGTCTCTAACCGGGAACTTGATGGGTGATTGGCTCCGTGATGCACTCGATCCCCGACTACGGAATCTTCGCTAGAAGAACGTGCGAAATTCGTGAGACGTAACGCGAGGTTCACACGCTTAGGCGGCGGACCAGCGAATAGATCGGCACAGCGCTAGGCATTCGTCTTCGTGTCAGGCGATGCAACGACCAATGCCCAGAACCTTACGATGGCGGCTACGAATTCTTCGAATGACCTTCGCCAGGACGAACTTTCCGGTGGAGGCATATGCAGTTTCAGACGCCTTGTACGCGCGTGGCGGAGCAGGATTGAGCCATGGTCGCGACAGGGGCTCGATCATGGCTCAACCGCTTTGCGTAGGCGCTCCTGGATTGTTCTACGAAGCAGCCGGAGCCCTTTGAAATTGTGTCTTGATGAGTTCGGTATGACCGCCCCGCGGTTTGAGTGCTTCGAGCGATGACATTAAAGACCGGCTGGCTGATGCTAGATTCGAATCTGGTGAACCAGCGGGTATGCATTGCCTCTTGGGATCGATCCGATTGAGTGGTGATGGATAG
>CAZZMQ010000010.1:0-2776 GCA_964655365.1 uncultured Dehalococcoidia bacterium
GCGCGGCCCGCATCGACCTCTTGCTGGCGCTCGGATCGGGCAATGAGAGCGGCGACGCCGCCGAGGAAGGTTTCAGCCTCGCGGTGGGCGTCGCTGAGGTCGAGTTCGACATGCCAGGCACGGGCGAGAGCTTCGAGCAGGGTGATGCCAGCGGGCGGGTTGGCGTCAACGCCGAGGTAGAAGGGAGTGATTCCGATCAGGTTGGCGGTGGCGAGTCCGACATCGTGGAGGAGAGCGTTGAGTGTGCCGCTAAAACCGATAGGGCCTTGGTAGCGGGGCTCGATAACTTCGATGTCGAAGGATTCGGTGAGGGAGGGATCGGTAGTGGTCATCCAAAGGGGGGTCTGGCGGGTGTGGGGACTTGCGCCGGGGAAGGTGGAAAGGCTAAGCAGGTCACGGACGCCGAGGGTTTGGAGTGCATCGGTGATCGCGTCAGTGAGCGCTTTCCATTGGAAGGTGGGTTCGGGACCGTGGAAAAAGAGCAGGTCGCGCTCTAGGAGTTGGCCATCGGCGCGTGTGGGGCGGGCATGGTGGAGGCGGAGGGTGGGCAAGTCAATGACACGCCGGTCGTCTTGGAAGCGAGCGTGGGGGCGGTTGTCGGTGAAGTCGAAAAAGGGATCAGGATCGATGGCGGCGAGTTCCTGCGCGTCCCAGGCATCGATCAAGTATTCGACGATGGCTGAGGCAGTCTGACCGCCGCCGTCTTTGAAAGCGGTAATGCAGAGGGGTTCGTGGAGGGTCGGTAGCTCGACGTCGAAGGAAACGATGCCGCGCGGTGAATCGTTGGGCATATAGGCCTCGGGATTGAGAGTAGCGCGGTTGGCGGCGTGGCGGGAGTGGTTGGGCCCCGAGACTAGGCCGAGGGTATGGTCGATCCGCAGACCACAGTTTGCTGCTCATCCAGTGCTCCGGGCAAGGCGCGCGGGAAACACGGAGACTATATCTACGTTCGGGCAGAATCCGGATTGATCGCGCTATTTAGTCCGGGCGTCAAAGTCGTCTGCGTGAGCCGAAGATGCGGCCTCCCGAGACGAGCGAATTCGCGGAGCGATGGTTGGAAGCATAATGCGCCTACCGAGTGGTCGATGTACAACGGCGAGGTCCCGCCCGGATCGGTCGAGATCGGTCCCTACTCCCCGATCTTTCTCGAGATCGGCTCGGAGCCTCTCGGGCCAGACGCCCAGCCTTCGAACATGGCGGAGAACATGCCAGCAGGAGAGCCGGCAACAACGATGTGAATATCGTCGGGGCGGATGAACTTGGGAACGAGGGTGTCGAGTTTGTCGGGTGGGGGGCCGTCCGGGCCAAAGTGCTTCGCGGGGATGCCCGTGCCGTCTTCGTCAGCGAGCACGTCGCGCATGGGGAGGCTGGACTGCCTGAAGATGTGCTGGCGCAGGTCCTCCTTGGACCAGCCGTCTTCGGTGAGCGTGCGCAGATGCTCGGGGCAAACGACGAGGACGTGGTCACCAAGGGGTCGGCTACGGGGGTGGGAGAGGCTGTTCATGCGAGCGGCGAGGCTGCCGGCGACGCCACGTGCGGTGCGCGAGTCTTGGTCGACAATTTGGGCGGGTCCGCCGGTAGCGGCAAAGAGGGTGACAACGCTGTCTTCAACGTCAAAGCCGCGCTCGACATGGAGTGGGAGCCAGTCGGAGCGCTCCTCCCATTCAGGGAAACACATAGTGAATTTCATGGGGTTACCGAGGGTGGAGCGCTCGGTACCACCGGGGATCTGTCCCCCGACATTACGCAGAATCAGTCGGAGAGCGCGACCGATGGTGGCGTTGGCGCGGTTGCCCTGACCAAGCGCACCGAGCTTCATATTCATGCCGAGTTTGTGGCGGATGGGACCGTTGATGATCATGAGCGGAGTCGCGCCCATGGTAGTGGCGCCGACACCATGGGCATTGAACTGGTCGGTACAGGCGGCTTCGAGCGCGGTGACGACGACGGGCAGATATTCAGGACGGCAGCCAGCCATGACAGCATTGATGGCGACTTTCTCGACGGTGCAGGGAGCCATGTTGGGGGGGACAACGGCGACTTCGTCCTGGGGGCCGCGCTTGGTCCCGTCGAGCATGCGCAGGACACGTTCAGGGGTGGGAGGAACGACAGGCAGACCATCGGTGAGGCCTTGATCAAAGAGGAATTCGGTTTGGTCGTCCTGTTCGCCGATGATGATGCGTCGAGCGCGTAGAGGGCTTCCCTCCATCTCGGCTTGTAGGCGTTCGGCGATGCCGGGTTCGACGGATTTGGAGCCACAGCCAGGACGTGAATCGGGATAGTCGTCCCATTTCACGTCAGCTTCTGCGAGGGTGGTGCGCGCGGCGAGGTTGGCGACGAGTTCGCGCCAGTCTTCTCGGCCAAAACCGAGGAAGCGGGAGATTTCGCGGCCTCGGTCATCGGCGAGGATGACGGTGGGAACGGTGTCGAGTTCGTAGCGGTAGGAGGTGTGAAGGGTAGAGTCGTCGAGCATAGGCATAGTTAATCCGTGCCGTTCGACGAGGACGGCGTTTCCTGGGGCGTCCTGGCCGACGCAGAGGACGCGGAGGGAGCCCGCGTAGGCGCGAGAAACCTGCTCGATGAGGGGCATAGACATGTCGCAGGTGGGGCAATCTTCTTTGACGAAGCAGAGCAGCGTGAGGCCGCCGGCTGGGAAGGTATGGATTTGGCCGTTGGCGTCCTGAAGTTCGAACGGAGGAAGGGTGTAGGTGCCGGTTGTCATGGGGTGTCCACTCTTTGCGCAGGGGCGCCGGGGAGATTTCTTCGTCGAGGCAGG
>CAZZMQ010000010.1:2786-9046 GCA_964655365.1 uncultured Dehalococcoidia bacterium
AAAAGTCGAAGTCGGCCCGCTAGAACGGTTTCGTTCGCCCGTCCACCCATCGTAAAAAAATAGACGTGCTGGAGAGCTATCCCTCATGTGCCTCTGCAGAGGAGGGCCACCCTCGCACATTCCCGGAACAGACGCTGCTTTGCGCCCCTGGAGGCGGAGGGAATTGTCGGCTAAAGGCGGTCACGGACACCTTCGATCTCGACTTCGGGGACTTCCGTGTTAGCGGCGTCTTCGATGGTTTGGAGAGTGGCGAGGAAGGATTGGTCGCCGAGGTCGTTGGCGAGGGCGCGGAGATAAGTCTGGTGGGCAGCGGCGGTGACGGGCATGGGAACCTGGAGGGAGCGACCGGCTTCGAGAGCGAGGGAAACGTCCTTTTCGGCCAAGCCGAGGGTGAAGCTGGGATTTTCGAAGCGCCGCGCGAGCAGGTAGGGCATCAATCCGATGAAGGGGCGGGCAGTGCTGACTTTGAGCATGCCATAGAGCTCTTCAACATCGAGGCCAGCTTTGGCACCGAGGACGAGGCCCTCCTGTGCGATCTGGCCGCTGCAGAGGACGATGGCGTTGTTGATCAGTTTGACGAGGCAGCCAGTACCTGCCTGACCGAGGAAGAAGATGTTCTCACCGATAACTTCGAGCAGCGGATAAACGCGGTCGAAGGCGTCTCGGTCGCCGCTGGCGAGCAGGGTGAGGGCGCCGCGTTCGGCGCCAGCGACGCCGCCGGTGACGGGGCAATCGACGTAGAGGACACCGCGCTCAGCCTCGCGGGCTGCCACTCGTTGGACAGTAGCAATGGAGTTAGAGGAGAGGTCGATGTGGACGTCACCGTCCCGGGCGCCGCTGAGAAGGCCGTTGCTTGCGTTGACGACGTCTTCGATCTGGAGCGGGCCGGGCAGGGAGGTAAAGACGACGCGGGCGGCAGCGGAAACTTCGGCGGGGGAGCCAGCCCAAACAGCTCCGAGTTCGAGCAGATTCTCGGCTACCTCCTGTCGGGTGTCGTGGACGATGAGGTCGTGGCCAGCCTCGATCAAGTTTTGGGCCATGGGGTTGCCGATATTACCGGTGCCAATGAAGCCAATCGCTCGTGACATGTGGCCGCCCTTTCAGTGTGGGTTGTATTTGGGTGAGGAACCTTGGCAAGAGCTCTGGCCAACGAAGTACTTGGTAGCCCTCAGTGGAGAGGGTAGCCGGTGCGGATTTCCGAGGTTGGGCGTGCCGCGCCATTCGCGAGCGGCGCCGGGCTCTTGAGCCACATCGTGACAGACTCCGCTGAGTAGAGGGGGACACAGTGGTGAAGCGCGGACCCCTTGGGCGTAGACTGGGCGCACATCGAGTTTTGAAGGGAGTTGCGATGAGTGACGGGAAGATCGAAATCTCAGTTGTGTACTGCGTTTCTTGAAACTACTTGCTGCGCACCACCTGGATGGTGAGTGAAGTTCTGAGCGAGATTCAGCACGACGTGAGCAAGGTGACCCTGATCCCCGGCGATAACGGGGCGTTCGAGTGGACGGTCAACGGCGACCTGGTCTATTCGAAGCACGCGACGGGACGCTACCCGGAGCTAGACGAGATCAAGGAGGCAGTCTATGCGCTAGTTTCGTAAAGGTACGTGGACAAGACCCAGCAGAGGGTCCCGCCCTTTGCACTGCGGGAGAACTGGAGATCACTGATGGCCGAGACGATCCGAGTGTTTGCTCCCACAGGACATGTGCGGATCACAGAGGTGGAAGCGGCGGCGCGTCCGGCGTCGTTGGCGGGGCTGCGGCCGGGGATTCTGGAGAATCGCCAGGCAAACGCGCGATTATTGATGGAATCGATGGTGGCGGCGCTCAGGGAGCAGGTCGATCTGGGGGCGCTGACCGTGGGAAGTAAGCCGGTAGCGGGGCCGCCGCCGGCCGCGGTCTTCAAGAAGCTGACACAGAATTGCGACTTCGTCCTAGTTGGCTCGAGTGATTGAGGATCCTGCACGACGTGGAGTGTCCACGCTGCCGTCATGTTCGAAGCCGAGGGAATCCCCACAATCACGATCGGGACCGACGCGTTCACCGACTTGCTGGCGCTGGAGGCGGAACAGCGCGGCCTGCCGAACTTGGAGCGGATCATCGTGCCGCATCCGCTGGGCGGGCTGAAGGAACCGGAAGTACGGCAAAAAGTACCAGGAATTATCGACGAGCTGCATGCGGCACTCGTTTCCCAGTAAATCGGCCAGTGTCTGTGAACAGTCATGACTAATGCTTCAACTCGGGGGCGGATTGCGCCGGAGTACGAACTGCCGTTGGAGACGTCGGCGTTCTCGCAGGAAGCACAGCGCCGGGGCTGGTCAGACGGGCTGCCACTGATCCCGCCGACGGAAGAGCGGGTGGAGGCAATGCTGGCTACGGACGGGGAAGCCAGCAGGCGAGACGCCACGGATATCGTGGGGGTGATCTCTCCGCGACAAGGTGAGGCAACGGTGCACGCGATCGCGGTCAATGCGGTGATGGCGGGATGCGAGCCACGCCAATTTCCGATCGTGCTAGCGGCGATCGAGGGGCTAGTCGATCCGCTGTTCAACATCGATGGGGTAAACGCGACGACACATCCCTGCGGGATTTTCGTACTGGCGAGTGGACCGGCGGCACGGGCGGCGGGGGTACACGGCGGAGCGGGCTGCTTCGGGCCGACGTATACACCGAACGTGACGATCGGCCGTGCGGTGCGCCTAGTGATGCTGAACGTGGCGGGGGCGATCCCGGGCCGCGGAGATCGCGCGACGCAGGGGACACCGGCGAAGCTGGCCTTCTGCGCGGCGGAGCGAGAGGACAAGAGCCCTTGGCCGCCATTCCAGACGACGCGCGGACGGCGGGCTGACGAGAGCATAGTGACGGTGTTCGCATCGGAGGGACCGCACAATATCCAAGACCACGGGTCAAACACCGCGCATGGGATCCTGCAAACGGTGGCTGGAGCGATGGGGCAAGCGGGCAGCAACAACATTCTCTCGCGCGGAGAGCCGCTATTGGCGTTCGGGCCAGAACACGCGGCAACAGTGGCGGCGGAGGGATGGAACCGGGAATCGTTTCAGGAGTACCTGTTCGAGCACGCGCGCTATCCGGTGGAGAAGTTAGCGCTGGAGTTCCTGGAGTCGGTTTCGAACCGGATGCAGGGTGGATCGGCGGAGGTGGATACGTCGGAGGCGTTGCGGGTGGCAGACAAACCGGAGCGGATTCACATCATTGTGGCGGGAGGGCCGGGGAAGCATTCGTCGTGGATGCCATCGTTTGGGGGGATGACGCATCCGGTGACGATAGCGGTCGGGTAATGAGGGTGGTCTCGTTGGGGTTGGGATCGTCGGATAGGGGGTTCGGCTGGCCTGGCGAGATCCGGGGTGAGCTCACACCAGCACGGTGAATAGGTTGGTCCTCTACATTTTCCGCCCGGCTGTGTCCTTGAGAAAGCAAAGGCAATGGACCGAGAGGGTGCCCTAGCCCGCACCAGCAGAGAAGCTGCGCCCCGTCTGCGCCCCGAGCGCGGATGCGCGAGGGGTGCGCGCGCGCCAAAGCTTGGTGGGAGCCTAGACGCTAGGGCTCTGCGCGGCCCTGTGCCGCGACTGCGTCTGCCGCTTCGGCGACGGCGTCTTCGCCGGCAAGGTACCGGCGATCTTGAACCTTGAGGTCAGCGTCGAGCGTGTAGGCAAGGGGCATGCCAGTGGGAATGTTGAGGGCTGTGATTCTATCGTCAGAGATTCCGTCGAGGTGTTTGACGAGCGCACGCAGGCTGTTGCCATGAGCGGCGATGAGGACGGTGTTCCCAGCCTTGAGGCGGGGGGCTATGGTGTCGTGCCAGTAGGGCAGGACACGGTCCAGAGTGAGCTTGAGTGATTCAGCGTCGGGAGTGAGGCCGCTGGCCTCGAGTTGAGCGTAGCGGCGATCGTGGCTGGGATGCGTGGGGCCCCGGCGGTCTAGCGGAGGGGGGAGGGTGTCGTAGCTACGACGCCAGATCATGACTTGGTCGTCGCCATGCTTGGCGGCTGTCTCAGCTTTATTGAGGCCTTGGAGAGCGCCGTAGTGGCGTTCGTTGAGACGCCAAGACCGTTCGACGGGGAGCCAAGCAGCATCGATCTCGTCGAGGACGATCCAAAGGCTATGGATAGCGCGCTGAAGTAGAGAAGTGTAGGCAATGTCGAAATCGATGCCAGCCTCGCGCAGCTGACGGCCGGCTTCGTGAGCTTCGGTGCGACCAGTGCCGGAGAGGGGAACGTCGATCCAACCGGTAAAGCGGTTTTCTTGGTTCCAGGTGGATTGACCGTGGCGGAGGAGGATCAAGTTTGGGGCCATACGCGGATTCTATGCCCCTGCATGTGTGGAGGGTAGGACCGGTAGTGCAATGCATTTCCCGTTAGTAGGCGTTCTCGCGTCCTCCGTAGGATCCGGAGTCGGGGCGCCTTGGCACCCTCGCTAGCCCACCGATCCACCCTTGAGAGAGGAGAAACTTCGGGTTCCGCCCATGAACCCCAGCGAGGTAGATGAGAGTTAGGAAGCGACGGGGATGGCTTGGAGGAGGAAAGCGTAGACCTCGGCGAGCTCTTTGAGGTGGTCAAAGCGACCGCTGGCACCGGCGTGACCCGCGCCCATGCGGGTGCGGAGGAGGATCGGAGCGTCGCCGATTTTGGTGGCGCGGAGACGCGCGACCCACTTGGCGGGCTCCCAATAGGTGACGCGGGGATCGGTGAGACCGGCAGTAGCGAGGAGTGGTGGGTAGTGTCGCGGCTCGACGTTGTCGTAGGGGGAGTAGGAACGGATGTAGTCGTAGGCATCGGGATCTCCGATGGGGTTGCCCCACTCGGGCCACTCGGGCGGGGTGAGGGGGAGGTCAGCATCGAGCATGGTGTTGAGCACATCGACGAAGGGGACTTCAGCGACGGCAGCGCCAAGCAGGTCAGGCGGAGCGAGGTTGAGTGTGGCGCCGACGAGCATGCCACCGGCGCTGCCGCCGTGGATGGCGATACGGCCAGGGCGAGTGCAGCCCGCGGCGACGAGCCCTGCGGCCGAGGCGATGCAGTCGAGGAAGGAGTTCGTCGTGTGCGCGCGCTTGCCCTGCGTGTACCAGCGATAGCCACCCTCCTTGCCGCCCCGGATATGGGCGATGGCGTAGACGAAGCCGCGGTCGACGAGGCTAAGACGGCTGGTCTCGAAGGCAGCAGGCATGCTGAGTCCGTAGGAGCCGTAGCCGTAAAGTAGACAGGGCGCTGAGCCATCGATGGGGGTATCGGTGCGGTGGAGAATGGTAATGGGGACTTGCTCGCTGCTGCCGTCGTCGGTGTGCGAGGTAGCATGGATGCGTCGAGTGACGTATGCGGCGGGGTTGTGGCCGCTGGGTACTTCTTGTTCTTTACGCAGCGCGCGGACGCGCGCGTGGAGATCGTAGTCGTAAACCTGGAGAGGGGTGGTGGGGGAGCTGTAGGTATAACGCAGGGTCGCTTCGAACTCGTAGAGCGGGATGAGACCGAGGCTGAAGGCTTCTTCCTCGACGGCAATGGTGTGTTCGTCGCCGCCGTCGTTGTCGCGGACGACGATGCGGGGCAGAGCATCGGCCATTTCGATGCGAACGAGGTGATCGGCGAAGGCGAGCAAGCCTAGGATGAGAACACCGGGGCGATGCGGAACGAGGTCGGTCCAGTGATCGCGATCCGGATCGGCTAGGTTCGCCGTAACGATCTTAAAGTCCTCGGCATCTTCGGCGTTGGTGAGGATGATGAGCGTGTGGTTGCGTTCGGAAACGCTGTAGAGCACGCCGGTGTCGCGCTCGGCGACAAGCAGGGGGGGGTAATCGGGCTCGGTGGCATCGATCAGGCGAGTTTCGGAAGTCTCATGGTCGCTGCATTCGATCAGAATGTAGTGGGCGGATTCGCTACGGCCGAGGCTGACGAAAAAGCCAGGATCCGGTTCTTCGTAGACGAGGATGTCATCGGTCGCAGAGGCACCGAGAAAATGACGGTAGATCCAGCGGGGGCGGTGGTTGTTGTCGAGCTTGGTGTAGAAAAACGAGCGGTTGTCAGCGGCCCATTCAACTTCGCCGGCGGTGTCGGGTACCAAGTCAGGTAAGGAAGCTCTGTCATTCGATCGGGGGCCGATACGGCGCAGGGTGATGTCATAGTACTCTGACCCGCTTTGGTCGATCGCGACGGCAAGCAACTCGTGGTTGGGGCTGTGTTCGACGGCTCCAACGCGGAAGAACGGTTTACCGTCGGAATCGGCGTTTGCGTCGAGCAACACTTGCTCCGG
>CAZZMQ010000010.1:9056-11419 GCA_964655365.1 uncultured Dehalococcoidia bacterium
GTGGATATTGCGCCCCGGTCTCAAAACGCTGGTAGTAGTGCCAGCGGCCGTGGGGGGCGGGGACGGACACGTCATCTTCCTTGACGCGTCCGCGCATCTCGTGGAAGAGGTCGGCCTGAAGGCCGACAGTAGCGGCAAGTGCAACGTCCGTGTAAGCGTTTTCAGCGTCGAGATGGGCGCGGATGTCAGGGTCGAGCGTGTCGGGCTCGCGCATGACCTGCTGCCAATTGGGGTCTTTGAGCCATGCGTAGGGATCTTGCGTGATTTTTCCGTGGTGTGTGACGGAGAGGGGGACAACTTTCGCGGTCGGGGGAACGGAAGCCGCCAGGGCGTTGCGGGTTAGCCGGTCTTTGATCATGGAGAGAGGATATCGGGGTTGGGAGGTGAGTTCCTGTTCTGAGAAGACGGATAGTCTGGCCAGCCAGTGTCGCCGACACGGAGAGGCTGGGGGGGCGCAGGGAATCGAGTGGTGCTCGGTAGGATTCCCTCTTTAGGCCACCCACCCGCTCTTAAGCGAAACACATCTTCCGACAGGGAACACGGCCTTGAACCACTCAACAGAGAGCCCCGCCTTCTACGTTCCCGGAAACCTTGCTGCTTCTCGGCTGAGGAGGCGCTGATCTGCGATCCGGAAGAAGGGCAACGTAACGCGGGCGGGGTCGACGTTAAGGTGAGGTTGGACAGATACGCTAGTTATGATTGGGATCGCTCGTGGAAAACTCGCTCCCAGAGGGAGCAGAGGGGGTGCGCTGTGAGCAGTCTGGCGATAGTGGGCGGGCGGGTAATTGACCCGGCCAACGGGATCGATACGGTAGCGGACGTGGTGGTGGTGGATGGCGTAGTCGCGCGAGTCGGGGCGAAAGCGGCGTCCGAAATAGCCGCGGATCGCACGATCGAAGCAGGGGGCAAGGTAGTAGCGCCGGGGTTCGTCGATCTGCACGCTCACTTGCGCGAGCCAGGGCAGGAGCACAAGGAGACGATCTTGAGCGGAGCGCGGGCGGCCGCGGCGGGAGGATTTACGACGATTTGCGCGCTGCCAAATACGAAGCCACCGATCGACAACGCCGGACTGGTGGAGGCAGAGGTACAGGCCGCGCGCGAGGCAGTGGTACGGGTGCTGCCAGTGGGTTGCGTCACCAAGGATCGAGCCGGGGAAGAGCTGGCGCCGATCGACGAATTGGCGGAGTCAGGCGTGGTAGCCCTGAGTGACGATGGGGACTTCGTGGCCAGCGCGGCGGTGATGCGCAAGGCGCTGGAGTATGCGTCGATGTTCGACCTGGTCATCGCACAGCACTGCGAGGATCCTGAGCTCGCAGCGGGCGGGCACATGCATGAGGGCTGGGTCAGCGCGCGGCTGGGGCTAGCAGGTCGACCAGCCAGCGCGGAAGTTTCGGCGGTGGCGCGAGACTTGGGGCTGGCAGAGGAGCTGGGGACACGGCTGCACGTCCAGCACTTGAGCACGGCACGGGGGGTGGAGTTGGTAGCCGAAGCGAAGTCGCGCGGGGTTCGCGTAACGGCGGAAGTAACGCCGCACCATCTGACGATGACACATGAGGCGGTAGCCTTCGGTGACTCACAATCCGATAGTGCGGATCTGCTCTACGAAACGAAAGCGAAAGTCAATCCGCCACTGCGCGAAGAGGGGGACGTGGCTGCCTGTGTGGAAGGGCTCCGCAGCGGGGCGATCGACTGTGTAGCGACGGACCATGCGCCCCATGCGGCGCATGAGAAAACGGTAGAGTTCGATCAGGCACCCCCGGGGCTGATCGGGCTGGAGACGGCGTTCGGGCTGTGCATGCGGGTGGTCGAGGCAGGCGACCTGGAGCTAGCGACACTGGTGGAGCGAATGTCGATTGGGGCAGTGCGAGCCTGGGCGCTGGATTCGCGCGATGGTCTGGAGGGCTTGGGGTCGCTGGGGGGGGGCGCGCCGGGAGATGTGGTGATTCTAGATCCAGCGTTGGCGTGGACGGTAGATGAGGGGTCAATTCAATCGATGAGCCACAATACGCCGCTGCTGGGGAAAACGCTGCCAGGCCGAGTACTGGTGACGGTGGTGGGGGGCAAGGTGGTGTTTGAAGCGATAGGGGTGGTGACGTAAGTATCGGTGTCGGTTGGAGAGCTGTATGACGAATACGATCTTCGGTCAGATCACACGCGGCGAAATGGAGGCGGACGTCGTCTACGAGGACGAGTGCTGCGTGGCTTTTCGAGACATCGCACCGCAGGCGCCTGTACATCTGTTAGTGATTCCGCGGAAGTCGGTGGTGAGCTTGCGGGAGGCAAGCAAGGTGGAACCAGGATTGTTGGGGCATTTGCTGCAGGTATGCGCAGCCGTCGCGGAGCAGGAAGGGCTGACATTATAT
>CAZZMQ010000010.1:11429-24093 GCA_964655365.1 uncultured Dehalococcoidia bacterium
GCTGGGAATAGATGGATATCGGGTGGTGGCGAATACAGGGTCCAACGGCGGACAGACGGTGGAACACTTGCATTTACATGTGTTGGGGGGGAGAGCGATGGCATGGCCGCCCGGGTGAATGGCAGTCCCGATCAGTTGGGTGCAACTCACAGGATTCGGATTTGGTGAGGACTCGAAGGATCAGGGTTCGGCCTTCTTCTGGGTTTCGCCGGTCCATCCGCCAAGCCTTTAGGGAACTGGTTTTGAGTAGCTGAGGCGGATTCCCCCACAGAGGGCACCGGCCTCTGCACCCCGGGGAAGGCACTACTTCACACGCCAGGCACGGATCGTATGAATGGTCAGGGAAAGGAAAACTAGCGACCCAGAGCGCGGGCGCGCAAAGGCCGGGCAGAGAGAGTTGGACCAGGGGAGGGGCAGGCGTGGTTCAGTCCTCGGCGAGAAGGCGAAGGGTAATAGCTTCGGCAAGAGAGGCCTTTTGGAGATCATCGAGGTCCTGGGATTCGTCGGGGCCGTGGATGTGGCTGGTGGGGTCGCCAACGGCGGTGAGCATGATGTCGGCCGCAGGAAAGGCCTCAGCAAAGGCGGCGACGAAGGGGATCGAGCCACCGATCCCAATCTCGACGGGCGGTTTACCCCAAGCCTCGTCGAAGGCAGTACGCGCGGCGGCGTAGCCGCGACCATTGGTCTCGAGCGCGAAGGGAACGGCTGAGGCGCCTTCTGTAAGAGTGGCTCGAGCGCCCCAGGGAACGCGCGATTCGATGTGTTTACGGACGGAGGTCATAGCAAGGGCAGGGTCGTCCCCGGGCGCGATGCGAACGCTGAGCTTGGCGCGGGCAACGGGAACAATCTGATTGATCGCTTCACTCATAGGGGGAGCGTCGATGGCGAGGACGGAAATGGCAGGACCCGCCCAGGTGCGGCTGGTGAGCGTACCGGAGCCGATCAGGTGAAGGCCGTCGATGGCGCCAGCCTGGGAGCGCAGTTCGGCTTCGGTCAGATCGAGCGCGTCTGCCTCTCCAACGACGAGCTCTTCTACGGCGGGACGGCCGTCGTCGTGATGGAGCGAGGCAATGATGCGGCTGAGGACCATGATCGCATCGGGGAAGGCGCCGCCAAAGATTCCGCTGTGGACACCAGCCTCAAGGGTACGGACTTCGAGATCCATCTCGACGAGGCCACGTAGGGTAGTGGTGAAGGCGGGCTGCCCAACGCGCCAGTTGGCCGCGTCAGTAATAATGATGGCATCGGCGCGCAGAGCGTCTCCATACGCGCTGAGAAATTGCGGCAGGTTGACGGAGCCGATCTCTTCCTCGCCCTCGGCGAAGAGTTTGACGTTGACCGGTGGCGGGCCACCGTGCGCACGCAAGGCCGCGAGGTGAACGGCAATGCCAGCTTTATCGTCAGAAGCGCCGCGGCCGTAGAGGCGCCCATCGCGTTGTGCAGGTTCGAAGGGGGGAGTGGTCCATTGATTGAGATCACCGGGGGGCTGGACGTCGTGGTGGGCGTAGAGCAGGACAGTGGGAGCTTCGGGATCGACGAGGAACTCGCCGAGCACGGCCGGATGGGCACTGTCGACTTCCAGCAAACGCACATCCTCGAGGCCAGTGGCTTCGAATAGGGCAGCGGTCACTTCGGCACTGCGGCGAACCTGGGCGGGGTCGAAGCCATAGGCGCTGACCGAGGGGATGCGAACGAGGCTTGAGAGCTCGTCGAGCAATCGGGGGAAGTCAGCGGCGACGGCGTGGCGGAGGTCGTCATGGGACATCGTCGGGATCCTTTCGGGCCAGAGCATAGGGCGAGAGAGGTGCCGATCGGCCAGAGCGCGTAACCTGACGACGTTCGTCGGCGATATATCCGCGATAGCGAGACCGAAGATGTCCGACCCAGCAGAAACGACTGCCCGACTGCAAAAGCGACGTGAGGATGTCACGCGAGCCTGGGATCTCGATCGCGGGATCGTCCTGATCGCGGCGGGCAGCCCGTTACCGATCGATGGCACTGACCAGTTCCACGACTTCCATGCCCACGCAGAGCACTACTACCTGTCCGGCCTCTCCCATCCAGGCGGAGTCCTAGCGTTCGAGCCAAACGGCGGCTGGACGATGTTCGCGAAACAGTTGGACTTGGAGGATCAGGTCTGGACGAACGCGAGCGAGACGCTGGAGGAACAGTCGCGTCGGTCAGGGCTGAGCAAGCTGCGGTGGCGGAGCGATCTGGCAGGGTGGCTGGAGGTGCGGCGTGGCGAGCCAGTCGCTCTCATCGGGAACCACGATTTGACACATCAGCCAGCCGCCTACGAGGTGCCTAACTGGCTGGCGCTAGAGTTGGACATCGATGAGGCGCTGGGAGCGCGCCTGAGTGAGTCGGTCGCAGAGATGCGGCGGGCCAAGAGTGCGGGGGAGTTGGCGTTGATGCGGGAGGCGGCGCGGGCCAGCGTTGCAGGGCATCTAGTCGGGATCCGGGCGGCACAGGCCGGGATCAGCGAGCGCGGGCTACAGATCGAGATCGAGGCGGAGTTCTTCCGCGAGGGCGGGGAGCGAACGGCGTACGGCTCGATCGTGGGCAGCGGGTCCAACGGCTCGATCTTGCACTTCGCCCCGACGCAACGTGTGGTGCGAAACGGCGACATGATCCTGGTCGATGCAGGGGCTCAGGTCGCGGGCTATGCGGCGGACATCACGCGCACGTACCCAGTGTCGGGGCAATTCAGCCCGGAGCAACGCGAGATCTATGACCTGGTGCTCGCGACGCAGCAGACGGCGATCGACACGGCCGGACCAGGCGTCGAGTACAAAGCGCTGCACATGGCGGCATCGCTGCAGATTGCGTCGGGGCTGGTGGATCTGGGAATTCTGCGGGGAGAGCCGCAGGCATTAGTGGAACAGGACGCACACGCGCTGTTCTTCCCACACGGGCTGGGCCACATGCTGGGCCTGGCAACACACGATGCCGGAGGTTGCCTGGCCGGTCGCGAGCCGAGCGATCGCTTCGGGCTGAAGTGGCTGCGAGCTGACCTGCCTCTTGAAGAGAATTATGTCGTCACAATCGAGCCAGGAATCTATTTTATCCGGGCTCTGCTAACCGACGCAGGCCGCCGCGCGCAATATCGCGAGGCCGTGAACTGGGAACGGATCGACACGATGCTGGACTTCGGCGGGATCCGGATCGAGGACGATGTAGTGGTGACGCACGATGGCGTGGAGCTGCTGAGTGCGGCGCTGCCGCGCAGCGCCGCGGCGATGGAAGAGCTGCGGCGGGAGGCGCTGGAGACATGACGACTCCAGCCAACGCGTCAGCCGAGAGACAAGGGCTCAGTCTGACGGATGTAGCACGCTACCCGCGGCCGGGTACGGCGATCCCCGGAAGGGTGGCGTTCACACCTGATGGAGCGTCGGTGATGTACCTGCACTCCGGAGATGGATCGCTGGTGCGGTCGCTGTGGGAGTGGGAGGTCGCGAGCGGCGAGCGACGTGTCGTGGCAGGCTCCGCCAGCGAGGTGACAGGCGAGGCGAAGCCGCTCTCGCGGGAGGAGCAGCTGCAGCGCGAGCGCACGCGAACGCGCGAGTTGGGGGTGACGGACTACCGCTTCGCCAGGGAGGCGCCGGAGCGTACGATCTTGATTCCAGGCGGCCCACTCTTGGAAGTATTGCGCGGGCGGGAGCGGGGCGAACTGGCGGGAACTGAGAAGGCGATGGATGCGCGGATCAGCGTCGACGGGAGGCGTGTGTCGTTCGTGCGAGCCGGGGAGCTGTGGGCAACGGATGTGGGCGATGGCGAGCCACAACGACTGACGTGGGGTGCCGAGGAGGGGCTGACCAACGGCGCGGCGGAGTTCATCGCAGCGGAGGAATTGGATCGCACAGACGGGCATTGGTGGTCGCCGGACGGCGAGCGGATCGCGTTTGTGCAGGCAGACAGTCGGGCAATCAAGGAATACGCAATCGTGCATCAGGGAGTGGCTACGGTGGACGTGGAGCGGCATCGCTACCCGTTCGCGGGCGATACTAACGCGCTGGTGCAGCTTGGGGTGGTGGAAGTGGAGTCGGGACTGACAACGTGGATGGATCTGGGCCGCGAGCAGGACATCTACCTGGCACGGGTGGCCTGGCGGCCTGACGGAGTGTTAACAGCGCAGGTGCTGTCGCGCAAGCAGACGGAGTTACGGCTGCTTGCTTTTGATGCTGAAGGGGAGGCGATCTCGCTGATTGAGGAGCGGCAGGACCCCTGGATCAACCTCAGCCACGACACACGATTTCTAGAGTCGGGCGAGATCCTGTGGTCGTCAGAACTGACCGGGTTCCGACATCTATCAGTGTTGGATGCGTCGGGGACACCGTTGCGGACGCTAACGGACGGGGAGTGGGTCGTGACGCGAGTAGTGTCGGTGGATGAGGAGGAAGGCTGGGTCTACTTCATGGGAACGCGGGAGTCGCCACTTGAACGGCATCTGTATCGGGTGCCACTGGCGGGCGGCACGATCGAACGGCTGACTCAGGAAGCGGGATGGCACGACGCGGTGGTCTCGCCGGCCGGTGGCGCCTTCGTCGATACGTATTCGTCTGTGGACCGAGCGCCAGTCGTGACATTGCACTCGATGGCGGGAACGAGTCCGGTGACGCTGTATGAAAACGACGGGTTGACGCCGTCAAAGTTAAGTGTAAAAGCACCAGAGTTTCTCTCCTTACAAGCCGACGATGGGACGAAGCTGTGGGGCTCGATCTACCGTCCCGATCCACTCGAGGAGGGTCGACGCTATCCGCTCGTGATCTCAGTCTACGGAGGTCCTCACGCGCAGACCGTAACGAACTCCTGGGGCGCGACAGTGGATATGCGGGCACAATACTTAGCGCAGCAAGGCTACGTAGTGGTCCGAGTGGACAATCGCGGCAGCGCCAATCGAGGGCTGGCTTTCGAGGCACATCTAAACCGGCGAATGGGGACGGTGGAAGTGAAGGATCAGATCGAGGCGGTGCGCTTCCTGACGTCAATGCCATATGTCGATGAGGAGCGGGTGGGAATCTATGGCTGGTCGTACGGAGGCTACATGAGCTGCATGTGCTTGATGCAGGCGCCGGAGATGTTCAGGGTTGGGGTAGCGGGGGCACCAGTGACGCACTGGGACGGCTACGACTCGGGATACACCGAGCGCTACATGGGGACGCCACAAGACAACGAGGCGGGATACGAGCAGGGGGCGGTGATGGCGCACGTGGACCGGCTGGTCGGAAAGCTACTGCTGGTACACGGCGGGATCGATGAAAATGTGCACTTCCGGCATACGGCACGCTTAATCACGGCACTAACTGCGGCACAGCAGCCGTACGACTTGCTGCTGTTCCCGGAAGAGCGGCACATGCCGCGCGATACGGCGGGGCTGGAGTATCAGGAGCGGCGACTGTTCGAGTATTTCGAGGCGCATCTGTAACCGTCACCGGCGGGTCGGTCCTGGTGCTCAGGCGGGCATGTGCGATGTAGGTGGGGATCGAGTAAGGGATCCAGGCCGACCAAGACAACGACGGTTGCCAGCCAATCGAGCGACATCATGGCGAACTGACGATCTGTGAACGCGGGAAGCGTTGCAAGTGTTGTGCCGCACAGTGAGACTGTCGCATATGGTCAACCCAGTTCAACGGACGGCGCGTGTGGTTCTTGAGGGCGAGTCGGAGTCAAAGTTTGCCTCCGTGCAGGAAGCGCGACGTCTTCTGCACGAGGGACCGGGAGCGCTGGCGGCGTTGGCACGAGACCTTGCCGACGGGATGGAGGGCGGTGCGAACGACGTCAAGGTGGAGCGCTATGTACGGCTTCTCTATGCGACGGCTGCTTCCATCTACGAGATGGAACCGGTGGCCGTGGTGTTCCCACGCGGCGCGGCGGACGTGCAGCATGTGATGCAGGTCGCGTCAGAGTATGGGGTGCCTGTCCTGCCGCGTGGCGGCGGCACAGGCCTATCAGGACAGACGGTCAATCACGCGATCGTACTGGATTTCACGACGCACATGGACCGCGTGCTATCGATCGATGCCGAGGCGAGAACTGCGCGGGTGCAACCGGGCGTAGTGTTGTCGGAGCTGTCGAAGGCAGTACGCGAATTCGGGCTGCAATATCCGATCGACCCCTCGACGGCGAACCGGGCGACGATCGGCGGCGGGATCGGGAACAACTCGTGCGGAGCACACTCGGCTATTTACGGCAAGACCGTGGACAACGTGGTCAGTCTGGAAGTGGTGCTGGCGGACGGAACGCTGACACAGTTCGGAGCGACGAGGGGAGCGGAGCTGGCGCAACGGTTCTCAGAGGAAGGGACCGTGGGAGCGGTCTACCGAGGCGTGCGAGAGCTGACAGCGAAATATGCGGCGGAGGTGGCAGAGCGCTTTCCGACTATTCTGCGGCGAGTATCAGGCTACAACCTGGATGCGTTCGATGACTCGGAATCGATGAATCTGGCCGAAGTGATCGTGGGTTCGGAGGGCACGCTAGCGACGGTGACAGAGGCGACAGTGCGGCTAGTGCCGATCCCAACTATGAAGGGGCTGGCGGCGGTGCACTTCGCATCGGTGGTAGAGGCGGCGCGGGCGACAGTAGTGGCGAACCAGCTGGCGCCGTCGGCGGTGGAGCTGGTGGACGCCACGATCATCGAACGCTGCCGGGCGAGCAGCGGTTATCGCGATTTGGTGGAGTTCGTACAAGGGAAACCAGCGGCACTCTTGCTAGTGGAGTTCTACAGCGAGTCGGAAGACGAACTGAAGTCGAAGCTAGCAGCGCTATGGAAGGCGCTGCAAGTAGAGGGGCTGGGCTTCGCCTGCGTGACCTCGACGAACGCCGCCGAACAGCTGCAACGCTGGCGGATGCGGGAGGCGGGGCTAGGACTGCTCATGAGCGTGCGCGGCGACGCGAAGCCCGTCGCTTTTGTGGAGGATACCGCCGTCCCGCCGGAACGGCTGGCGGAGTATGTGGAGCGATTCGATGCGGCAGTTCGGGCGCGGGGTCTGAAGGCGGGCTACTACGGACACGCCAGCGTGGGCTGTCTGCACATCCGGCCGATCGTGAACCTGAAGGAAGTCGACGGGCTGGTGCAGACGGAGGAACTGGCGGGGGAGATCGCAGACCTGGTGCTGGAATTTGGGGGATCGCTGTCGGGTGAGCACGGCGATGGGATCGTGCGCGGAGCATTCACGGAACGGATGTTCGGAGAACGTCTGACGCATGCGTTCCGTGAGCTAAAGCAACTGTTCGATCCGGAGGGACTGTTGAATCCCGGCAAGATCACGGATACCCCCCCGTTTACCGACAACCTGCGCTTAAGCCCCAAGACGGTCAACGCCAAGCCATCAACGTTGTTGGACTTCAGTGTCGACGGGGGGCTGGCCGGAGCGGCAGAGCAGTGCAACGGACAGGGCGCCTGCCGAAAACACGACGGCGGGATGTGTCCCTCTTTCTTCGTGACGGGGGATGAAGAACACTCGACGCGGGGGAGGGCGAACCTGCTACGTGAGGCCCTTAATGGCGGGTTAGCGGAGTCGGAGCTGGTAAGCGATCGGATGATGCAGGCGCTTGACCTGTGCGTGGAGTGCAAGGCCTGCAAATCGGAGTGTCCGTCCGGTGTCGATTTGGCCAAACTGAAATACGAGGTGTTGACGAAGCACCATCAGGCGCACGGTACACCGATGCGGCGTCGGGCCTTCGCGCGGATCAATTTATTGAGCCGGTTGGCAGGGCCAGTCGCGCCGCTGATCAACAGAATCAACCAGTGGGGACCATTCAGGACGCTACTTGAGCGCTACGGACGGGTCGACCGACGTCGGCCTCTTCCACGGCTCGCGTCGACATCGTTCCCGCGCTGGTGGTCGAAGCGCAAGTTACTGCAAACCAACGCACCTCGAGGTGAGGCAGTCTACTTCGACGATACGTTCACCGATTACTATCAACCGGAAGTAGGGCGGGCGGCAGTGCAGGTGCTGGAAGCGCTCGGTTACCGCGTGCGGGTGGTATCGCAACTAGCCTGCTGCGGCCGACCGGCGATCTCGCAGGGGCAATTGGGGTTGGCCAAGCACTGGGCGACGCAGAACGTGAAAGCGCTGCTGCCATTCGCCGAACAGGGGATACCGATCGTGGGGACGGAGCCGTCCTGCTTGCTGGCACTGCGGGATGAGTATCCGGAGTTGGTGCAGTCGCACGCCGCTCGGGTGGTGGCGAGGCAGACGATCCTGCTGGAGGAGTTGCTAATACGCTTGTCAGCTGAAGAGGGGAAGAAGGGCGTGAGGGAAATCTTCAGGGATGAGCGTTCCGCGGGGCAAAACGTATTGCTGCACGGACACTGCCACCAGAAGGCGATCACGGGGGCCGAATTGAGCGTACAGGCGCTGGAACTGGCTGGATATGCCGCGTCACTGATCGACTCCGGCTGTTGCGGGATGGCTGGATCGTTTGGATTCGAGGCGGAGCACTACGAGATCTCGCGCGCGATGGGGGCATACCGGCTGTTCCCGGCCCTGGACGCGGCGGCAGCGAAGACCTCGATCGCTATCACGGGGGTGTCATGCCGCCAGCAGATCGGTCACTTCACGGATCACGAACCGAGGCACGTGGTGGAGTATCAGGTGGACGTATTGAAGAGCTACGACTAAGGGGAAAGCGCAGTAGATCGGGTCTCGACGCAAGTGGCAATCGTAAGCAGAGCCTTCGGCATGCGAGGGACGGCGCCGCGAGCAGATGCGCTCTGGGAAAAGCAGAACTATGCTCCACCGCGCGGGAGCACTCCGCTCCCGAAACACCAGTGGAGGTCATGGGCATGGGTCATCTGGACGGCAAAGTTGCGATCGTTACAGGCGGGGTCGGCGGAATGGGCTCGTGGATCAGCCGGACCTTCGCCGAGCAGGGCGCCAAAGTGATAGTGGCGGACACGGGAGCCGATGTTGAAGGACGTGGCGATCCGGATGCAAGCCGGATTGAGGCCTTGGTCGCCGAGATCAAGGCTGCGGGTGGCGAGGCAGTAGCCGGGGTGGCGGACGTCTCCAACATGGAGCAGGCAGAGGCGCTAGTGCAACTGGCGTTAGACACCTACGGCGACCTCGACATCCTCTGCTGCGCGCACGGGATCCTGCGCGAGCGAATGATCTTCAACATGGGCGCGGATGATTGGGACGATGTGGTGCGGGTACACCTCAAAGGGTGCTTCACGCTAACGAAGTTCGCCTCAATCCACTGGCGGGCGAACCGCGACAAGGGCGGCCGCAGAATCATCTACTTCACCAGCGCGGCAGGGATCCGGGGCGAGGGCGGCCAGCCGAACTATTCGGCAGCGCACGCTGGCAAGATCGGATTGAGCCTGTCGAACTCGGAGGCCCTGGGGCGATACGGCGTGACCTCGAACTGCATCTCGCCAGGCGCCTCGACACGGATGACGGACCGCGGGCGCGAGGTGGATCGCGAAACACAAGCGCCTAGCCTGTCAGCGGAGGGGGGACCGATGGATCCGCGCAACGTGATTCCGGCGGTCGTGTATCTGGCCTCGGATGCGTCGGAGGAGTTGACAGGCCGAGTCGTGGGTGCAACGGGGAACAAGATCACGATGTGGAAGGAACCCGATTGGGTCTCCTCGATCTACTCGGAGACGCCGTACTGGGACATCGATGAACTGTTCGAGGTGATGCCGGAAACTCTGGTATCTACCGGAGTGGGACCACCGCCCCGACAGTTCCCTTAAAGGCGGGGCACGGAACGACAGTCGGGTGAGCGGTGAAGCTAAAAAGATAGGGAACCAGCATGGCTAAACAGCATCTTAAGGACCGCGTCTGCATTATCACGGGCGGAGCGGGTGGCATTGGCAGCCACCTATCCAAAGTCTACGCGGCACAGGGCGCGAAGGTGATCGTGGCCGATACAGGGGCGGACGTGGAGGGTCGGATGGGGGTGGACCCGACGAAGGTAAACTCCGTTGTCGATGAGAGTTAGTCCAACGGCGGCGAGGCTATTGCGGCGGTGGGCGACATCGCGGACATGGACTACGCGGAGTCGGTGGTACAGCTGGCCCTGGACACATACGGCGATCTGGACGTGCTGGTCTGTGCGCACGGGATCCTGCGCGAGCGAATGATATTCAACATGGGCGAGGACGAGTGGGACGGGGTGATCCGCACACACCTGAGGGGTTGCTTCGCACCGACGAAGTTTGCAGCGATCCATTGGCGGGCGGAGCGTGATAAAGGGCAGCGACGGATCATCTACTTCACATCCGACGCTGGGATCCGTGGCAGCGCAGGGCAGCCAAACTACTCGGCAGCCCACGCGGCGAAGCTGGGCTTGATGCGCAGCAATGTGATGGGCCTAGATCGCTACGGAGTGACTTGCAATGCGATCGCGCCGGGCGCATCGACACGGATGACGGACCGCGGGCGGGGGCTGGACCCGGAAGGACCAGCACCGAGCGAATCCGCGTCAGGGACGGAGCGTGACCCGAAGAACGTGGTGCCGATCTGCGTCTGGCTGGCGTCGACTGAGAGCGATCTGGCGAACGGGCGCGTCTTCTCGGCGACGGGCCATCGTATCTCGCTTTTCGAAGAGCCGGTGCAAGAACGGATTCTGCGGCTGCAGGAACCCATGGCGGATCTAGAGGCGCTGTTCGCGTTGTGGCCGAAGACGTGCGATCAGGGCGGCTACCCCCGCAACTCGATCCGGTCAGGTGATCAGGTGAGCGCGTCCGGGGCATAGAATCCACCCTTGTTTGGGGGCCAATTATGGATAGCGCCCGGAACAGGTCGACTTGTGATACGTATTGGCCTCGGCCACGAGGACCGGAACCGGTAAGACGTGATGGGCGTCACGACTGACGGTCCTAGTACCCCGGGAGGGCGAACCATGAAACGGATCGCGGCGATCTTGGGTGCGCGATCGGCCCCGACGTCGAACAGGATTTCGGTATTGGCGCTGCTGCTCGCCATGCTACTAGTGCTGGGTGCATGCACATCGGACGATGATGAAACGGGCGACGAGCAGGACACCGCTAAGGGCGCGGGAGTTGAGGATGAGACGGGGGAAGCAGGGAGTGTCGATCCGGTGCTAACGCTGCTGGCCGATCAGGAGGTGCCATTCGAGGTTCCAGAGATCGTAATCTTCCGTGACTGGGCAGATCATCCCGGGACGTTCGTGCAACTCGAGAATCCGCTGGCGCTACTCGAGATGTATCGGTTCGATTCCCGCACCGGTCTGAACAAATTCGTGTCACGAGCACAGTTAGGCTCCGTGCCCGACCTGCCAGCGAACGCGGCGGCCTGGAGCTTCGAGTCGGTGCTGGTGGTTTTGCCAGGGGCAGCGGAACTGCCGACGGTAGCGACGCTACTGAATTCGATCTTTCCCGCAGATGCGTTCCCGCTGGCTTCCGATGCGGCAAGCGTCGACAGGAACAAGGACACCTACAGATCCGGATCAGATGACCTGGGCGATGCTACATGGCCACCGACGCTCGTAGCGGGGACCGACACGATTGCGACACGAGCGGGGCTGGGTGCCTACTGCTGGAGCGGCAACAAGGTGGGGGGATGCGCGGACGCGACCGAGATCATCTCGGGCATAGGCGCACTGGCGATTACCGGCGCCGAGTCGGTCACCCTAACCGGCGACCTGTTTAGGATCGTGATCCAGAGCGCAACGGCGGAAGCATGGCTGCTGCATGAGACAGAGTTAATTGAGCAGGGCAAGGACTTCAACGCCTGGACCGTCTTGGGAACGGCGCTTGCGATCCCGGTGGTTGTAGTGGACAAGAAACTGGTCCTAACGCCAGGGTTGCCGCAGGGTGACTACCTGGTGTCCGTCAGAGTTCTGACCGATCGCGGGGATGCGCAATATGGGATTCTCCTGGAGGTCGACGGCGGGCACGGTTTTGAAATGGTGAAGAATGGCAGTGATAGTGCGCAGCAGGAAAATAGAGGCGAAGAAAGCAACAAACGCGGGGACGGCGAGGGAGCCGAGCCCAGTGAAGAGCGCGCATCTCCGAGCACAGAGATCGTGCTGGCCGCGTTCAATGAGCCGTTCCGGCTTGCCAGCGGGGGCGTGGCAAACGGGGGCGGCCAGGGCAGTTTGATCTTCGGCTGTGTGCAGGCAGATAACCGCTGCTCGCCCGACACGACCTGCGCAGTGGCGGGGGCAGCAGTAGTGATGATCGAGTTGGTCGATGGCGAGACGGCAAGCCAAATGGTCGTGGATGTGCCACCGAATAGGGAAGTGGCGTTCTCATCCTTGGGATTCGACGGATCGGTCTTGCGAGTGTCACCAGAGTCGCATTCGGAACGCGAAATTCTAGCGGAAGACTATGTGATGACGATCATGCTGTCGGTACCGAGCGGCGGTGGCAACGGCGACACGGCCGAACCCGAACCCCCCTATAGGCAGCAAAACACGTTGGCACCGATCGAGAATGTAAGGGTAAACATCGCCGAGTCATCCCCGGTGCAGGTCTTCGTCATGGTCAGTTCCGTCCTGCCGAGCGAGTGTGCGAAGTTCGACCGGATCGAAGTCGAGCGGGCAGACTCGAGCCAGATCAACTTGACGGTCTGGAACCTGGTTCCGGCACCGGACGAAACAGTCGCGTGTACGGCGATCTACGGAATCACGGAAAATACGGTGGCGCTGGGAAAGGACTTCGAAGCCGGCGTGGAACAAGTGGTGGAGG
>CAZZMQ010000010.1:24103-29873 GCA_964655365.1 uncultured Dehalococcoidia bacterium
GAACGGGGTCGTAGGCGTAGCGTTCACGCCTTAGGCGGCCCCAGCGCTGAGTCATGCGCCACCGAACGCGCGGCGACGGACCAGAGCTAGCTCCTCGTACGAGAACGGCGGCGCTGATAGCGTTCGCGAGTCCGGTTGAGTGAGGAGCATCCGTGTCTCTCCGAACAGTCCGCATCTTGGTGCTGGACCTGCTCATTCTAGGCACACTGGCAGCGGGTGGTTGGTTCGTTGGCGCAGAGCTGTTAGCGCACGAGCCGGGGCCCGCGTCGCCGGTTAATGTGGTCTCCAAGGTAAAGGGGGCAGAAACGAGCGACGGAACACTGGTCGTGCCGCTGTCGAGGCTGAGCCCGTTCGGACAACACTCGGGATTGGAGGGACGGCAGGTGCTGGTCGGGCGGGTGCGCGAGGTGGGCGAGGGATTCTTCGTGGCAGACACGCCGATCGGCCGGACAAAGTTCACCTTCGCCGACGATTCCAGCTTCCTCCTGCGCTTGACTTCGGGCAGATCGGCCGATTTGCAGCCAGGCGCGGCAGTAGCCGTACTGCTTTCGAGCGACGGTAGCGGCAGCCTCGAAGCATCATCGGTGCTGGTGCTGCCGGTAGAGAGTCGCCCATCGATCCAACCACCACCGCCACCAGAGGTCGACAACGATATGACACCAAGCGATGCAGAGCGGGATGAATCACAACCGGAAGGCCGCAACGAGGACTGAGGACAGGTTGCCGAGCTCGCCATTCTGCTGAAGCGGATACGAGAATTAGGCGTGGGGATCCTGCGAGAGGGTGATCAGAGCGCTGAGTTCGTCGGGTTCAACGGGGGAGCCATCGTACGAGGCAGCAACGATGCGTCCGGCTTTAATTTCAACGTGCTGCGGGATGCCGGGGTTGGCCCGGCCTTCGGTGTGACCGAGGCTGATGATCTCAGCATGAAGCCGGTCAGGCGCGGTCTCGATCAAAGCGACGGTGCCGAGCCGGGTGTCCTTGTGGTGGGGCAACGTCGGACTGCCAGAGTTGATCAGCACGACTCCAGCACGGTATTCCAGCCGCTCGAGATGGGTATCGCCGCCGATTAGGATATCGATCTCTTCTTCAGGCAGGGCGGCCTGGAGGAGTTGGGCCATTGGGCGACCCTCGGGGCGCAACTCATGGGTCATGGCAATGCGCCAACCGTCGATCGTGAGGCGCTGGACGTCGGCCGCACGAGGGTCATCGAAAATGTCGTTGTTGCCGAGCGAGACAAGTGTGGGAGCGTACTGCTCGCACCAGTCAATGACGGTGCGGCCGACCACGTCGCCGCCATGCAAGATGAGTTCAACGTCGCTGAGGAAATCGCCGATCTCGGGACCAAGTTCGTCGAGATGGCGCATGAGTGAGGGTAAGTGGGTATCAGAGATAAGACCGATGCGCATTTTTTCATCGCCGGGCTAGACCGATACCACCCGCGGGTAGTGGAGGGATTTCACGGCGTCGTTACGGACCGCTGGTGAAAACTCACTCCGAGGGTGGAGTCGGAGAACAATGAGGTGTAAGCAGTGTACCGGGAGTGCCCCGATGGGGCCGCGATCAGGTGGCTAAGGGACGCCGCCGCGGCGAACGAGAAGGCGCCGGGGGGAGATATCAGCCAGGGCCCGTTACCCCGCGTCATGCGTCTGGGAGGTTTGTGCGGTAGCCTCTACCGCGCTCTGGGCGCACACACCACAGGGCCAATTTAGAAACAGTCGCGCCGGGCGGCGCCCTAAGAGTAAGAACGAGGACCGGCCATGGCAGACAGCCAGGCAGCAATCGCGGGAATTCACGAGTATCCGCTGCGCGTTGCGCCCGGAGTAGCGTCGATGCAAATCAAGGCGGATTCGGCGCGAGCGGCGCTGAACGACGCAGGTCTGAGTTGGGAGGACGTGGATGGCCTCTACGACGCCGGGGACGGTGAAGGAGGCGGCGGCCTGGGATTGGCAGCCTACCTAGGCATCAAGCCGTCGGTGATCGACACAACGCAGGTGGGCGGCTCGTCGTATGAATTCCACGCGGCGCACGCGATGCGGGACATCGCAGACGGCAAGTGCAAGGTGGCGATCTCGACGTACGGGTCGACGGCGGCTTCACAGCGAATCGCAATAGGGACGGGCGGACGCGGCGCGGGTGGCTGGCAGGCGAACATGGAGGTGCCGTACGGCTCGACGCTGATCTCAAATTACGCGATGGTGGCGCACCGCCATATGCACGAGTACGGCACGACGTCCGAGCAGTTGGCCGGGATCTCCGTCTCAACGCGTAAGCATGCGATGCGCAATCCGGAAGCGGTGCAGGCGATGACCGACCTGCAGTTCGTTGGGATCAACGAGATCTCAGTGCAGGACGTGATGGAGTCGCGGATAGTCGCGGATCCGTTGCACCTGCTGGAGTGCTGCATGATCAGCGATGGCGGGGGAGCGATGGTGATGGTTTCGCCGGAGGTGGCGCGCGATATCAAGAAGCCGCCAGTCTGGATCATAGGGAGCGGCGAGGCAACAAAGTATCAGGAAAACGGAGGCGATATCACAACATCGGCCGGGGCACAGAGCGGGCCGCTGGCATTCGGCGAAGCGGGGGTAGCTCCGGACGAGATCGACATCGCGATGATCTACGACTCGTTTTCGATCACGGTGGCCGTGATGCTGGAGGACCTGGGTTTCGTGCCGAAGGGTCAGGCGGGCGAGCTAGTGGCGGACGGGCGACTGGCGTTTGACAACCCGGATGCGCCGTTCGCGCTGAACACGGACGGCGGCGGGCTATCGTCGAACCACCCGGGGATGCGCGGGTTGTTCCTGATTCTGGAGGCAGTGCGGCAACTACGGGGCGAATCGACGTCACAGGTCGACGGGGCGAAGCTGGCAGTCGCGCACGGCAACGGCGGGCTGCTGGGCGGCTCGCACACGGGCGGCACGGTGATCCTAGCGGCCGATTAGTAGCGACGACGGACAATACACGACGTGCAGTAGCGCGTCGGAGAGGATGAGACGAACGATGCCGAATCGACCGCAACCGAGTTTTCCGGAGCTCATCACACAGCCATTTTGGGATGCGGCTAAAGAGAACAAACTGACGTACCAGAGCTGCGACGACTGCGATGGGATCGTGTTCACACCACGGCGGCATTGCACAACCTGCGGGTCGGCAGCGCTGACAGTGCAGGAGTCGACAGGCGAGGGGACGGTGTACACATACAGCGTGGTACGCCAGAACCGGATGCCGGCTTTCGCAGAACTGGGAGCGTACTCGGTGGCTTACATCGATCTCGATGAAGGCTTCCGAATGATGTCGACAGTGACTGGCGTAGACGACCCGGTGAACGATATTTCAATCGGGATGCGGGTGAAGGTTGCGTTCGAACAGCAAGACGACGGTGAGTACCCGATCCCGGTATTCAAACCCGCCTGACTTCTTCGGCAGCCCCCGACATTGCAACTACGCCCAGTCCTGCGAAAACCTTCGGAACGGGAACGCGGAATACCGACCTATCCACCCCGGCGCGCATAGGACTAGTGCCTAGCTGCGACCAGGTTCGAGCAAGCGCCGTCCGCATTTTATCCTGACTTCGAGGCGAAGTAGAGGGTGGTCGTCCCTATTCCCTGCGTCACGTGGCCGGTTCGAGGAACCCGCTTGCGGAACTGAGCGCTGACGTTATCGGCAACCTCCCAGGCGTTGTCGTCGAGATCGAACGGGCAGCTCCCAGCGGGAACGGACGAGGATCCGCGCGCTCTCCCAAAAGAACGACGACGGTGACAGCGCACTCGAGTAAGGCACCAACGCCAGCCACAGAGTCGATGTCTCCGGCAGGCGTCGTGTCACGGAGACCGCCGATAAGCGGAGCGCGGCGAACCCAGCTTCGCTGCGGCGAGAAGATCCGCTTAGAGCGTGTGGCAGCCGCTGGTGCAGAATGAGATCCTTTCGCGGAAAACCTCCCATGAAGCCCGGCGGGTAGCGTCAGCTCAGCCAGAATCGGCGGAAAAGGCCAGCAGGCTGAAGAAGTCGTAGTAGCTGATTAGCGTCCAGAACCAGCGTCAGGAGTCGACGACTTCGGTCGTGCTATCGGCGCGGGTGATGGCGAGGTGGGACATAGGAGATCCGGAATTGGAGGCCCCATGCCAATGTTCTTCGCCAGCGGGGATTATGGCGCAGTCGCCAACGGAGAGGAGTCGCTCGCCATCGCGATCTCCTACTTTGCCAATACCGGAGACGCAGTAGAGGATCTGGTCGCCGCTATGGGTGTGCCAGGCGGTCTGGGCACCGGGGTTGAACTGGACGACGGCGATATTGACATCGGCGGAGACGTCGGCACGGCCACCAGCGATTGTACGGATCCAGACCTGACCGTCGCCGAAAATAGGGCTCCCGCTCATGTCCTGGCTAATGCCGACGTTGGCCTCGATAACTTGCATGGTGGAATAGTCCTTTAGGCATCTCGGGGAATGAGAGGCGATGTTAACGGGTTCGGGGTCAAGCTCGGGTCCCGAGTAATCTCAGAGTTTTGGAGACCGGGAACCGGACCATTCAGCACGGCCTGGGTATCCCATCCACTCACCCTTCAGACTGAAAATGCTCCCGAGGAGAATACTCCGTTGAACCCCCGGCACGACTCCGCTGTCCATCTGGGAGACGCCCCCTCATACGCACGAGGATGCGCCACATGGCTGACTCCTAGGCTTTCCCATGGAGCTTACGATACTACCGCTAGAAGGTGTGGATGGTTCCATACGCACTAGGGCGATAGCCAGAAAGGGCTCACGAGGGACGTAGGATAGTCGAGCGCGGCGAGAAGCTTTATGTGCCGTGGTGAACATTTCCGATCCGGAATTTTCGAACGGCGCCGAGTCATTCGCGTGCCTGCTGCACGTGATACGGATAGGCCCTACTCTCGCCTCCCAGTGGATGGAGTTCCAATGACCTACCAAGACATTAAGTACGAGACCGACGGGCGGCTAGCCTATATCACGCTGAATCGACCGGAGAAACTCAACGCGTTGAGCAACAATCTGCGCGGCGAAATGATCCATGCGATGAAGGAGGCCGAGGCGACGCCGGAAGTGGGCGTGATCGTGCTGCGCTCGGAGGGGCGCGCGTTTAGCGCGGGCTACGATCTGACGCCATCGCGGCTGGCGACGGAGAACAGCGCCTACGTCCATCCGCGCTCGCTGCTGCCAGACGCCGGGTCGACGCACCCAGGACCGATGGAATGGGCACGTCACGTGGTGGCGACGAACTGGACGATCTGGGAACTGGCCAAGCCGGTGGTCGCACAGGTGCACGGTTACTGTCTGGCGGGCGGAACAGAACTGGCGACGATCTGTGATTTCCGGATCGTGGCGGACGATGCTCAGATCGGGTACCCGCCCGTGCGGGCGATGACGACGATGGACATGATGTGGTCGCCGTGGCACCTGCCGATGGCGAAGGCGCGCGAGTTCGCGTACGTGGGCGACAGTTTCAGCGGAGCAGAAATGGCACGTTTGGGCTGGGCCAACTACGCGGTGCCAGTAGACGATCTGTCCGGATTCGTGGGGGAGTTCGCAGGGCGCATGGCGCACGTGGACAACGACATGCTGATGTACTCGAAGCGGTCGGTGAACCGGCAGTACGAGGTAATGGGGATCCGAACTGGACTGTGGTCAGGCACCGAGATTCAAGGCTTGAGCTCCTACCGCCCGGCGGCAGGCGAGTGGGGCAAGAGGGTGCAGGAGGGTGGCTTGAAGTCGGCACTCGAGTGGCGCGACGGACCCTTCCGAGATTTCCGTGG
>CAZZMQ010000010.1:29883-32225 GCA_964655365.1 uncultured Dehalococcoidia bacterium
TACGATTCGGCACCGAAAGACCGACCCGTTGTGGGATCGGGGTAGGGACGAGGTCGCGGAAAGGCCTAGCACGAACAGCCCCCCCCCGGGGGGCGGGCAGAAGAGATTCGAGCGATGACGACAACTGAGCAGAAACGACGGTCGTTCTGGGCATGGGGCGCGGAGGCGCAGGAGCCGAGCGACACCGAGCGGGCGGAGCGGGCAAAGGAGCTGTCGCAGCGCTACGGGGTGGCGCTGGATCCGCCCAAGATCCCGCTGGTGAGCGAGCTCGATCTGCGCGCACCACGGATCGCGATTCCAGAGGCGCTGGCCGAGTTCTGCTCGTCGGACGATTACGAGCGAGCGGCGCACACGTACGGACGTTCTTATCTCGATCGCGCGCGGGCGATCCGGCGCGATTTCGCGCACCCGCCCGACGTCGTGGCGCGACCGCGCACCGAGGCCGAGGTGGAGCAGGCGCTGGATTGGTGTCACACGAACGGTTACGTGGCAATCCCGTTCGGCGGGGGCTCGTCGGTGGTGGATGGGGTGAACGTGCCGGAATCGGCGGACGCGGCGGTGACGATCGATCTGGCGGCACTGGACCGGGTGCTGGAGATCGATGAGACGTAGAGGGCGGCGCGGATCCAGGGCGGGGTGCTGGGGCCGGAGTTGGAAAACCAGCTGCGCCCGCACGGCTACACGCTGCGGCACTTTCCGCAGTCGTTCGAGTGGTCGACGTTGGGCGGCTGGATCGCGACGCGCTCGGGCGGGCACTACGCGACGAACCAGACCCACATCGATGACTTCGTGGAATCAACGCGAATGATCACGCCGAAAGGCTGGTGGGAGTCACGCCGGCTACCGGGCAGCGGGGCGGGGCCAAGTCCCGATCGGCTGGTGCTCGGGTCGGAAGGGATTCTGGGAATCATTACGGAGGCCTGGCTGCAGGTTCAGTTACGGCCGACGTTCCGGGCGTCGGCGGGCATCACCTTCGATTCTTGGGAAGGGGCGGGAAATGCTTGCCGGCGGATCACGCAGGCGAAGCTGTGGCCGGCCAACTGCCGCGTACTGGACGCGGAACAGGCGAAGAACGACGCGGGGCTGGACGGGAGGACGTCGCTGTTGATCATCGGCTTCGAGTCGGGCGAGGTGGCGCAGGGGGAGAACATCCGCGCGGCGGTGGCGCTGGCGCGCGACGCGGGCGGGATCGTCGATGACGACGAGATCCTGGTGGCGGATGGGTCGGGGAAGGTGACGGGCCGGGAGGGGGCGGTGGGCGCGTGGCGCAACGCTTTCGTGACGGGCCCATACGAGGGCAACCTGACGGTGGGGCTGGGGTTGGTGGGGGACACGTTCGAGACGGCGATTACGTGGGACCGCTGGCCAGAGTTCGACGCGAACGTGCGCGATGCTGTGGGTAAGGTAATCAATGAGACATGCGGGCACGGGTCATTGGCGTGTCGATTCACGCACGTCTACCCAGATGGCCCAGCACCGTACTACACGTTCTCAGGCCTGGGTTCGCAGGGAGCCGAAGCCGAGCAATGGCAGACGATCAAGGAGGCAGCGTCGGACGCGGTGATCGCGAACGGTGGAACGATCACACACCACCACGCGGTGGGACGATTGCATCGCTACGGCTACGACGAACAGCGACCCGAGCTGTTCGCGCAGGCGTTGCGAGCGGCGAAAAAGGCCGTCGATCCGAACGGGATTCTAAACCCAGGTGTGTTGATCGACCCGTAGACAGCAAACGTCAGAACAGGTTCGAGCTGCTGTCCGGTGACCAGCGAATGCCAAGCGAGTCGAAGCAGAGCCTACTGACGCAACGGAGGCCCTCGCAGTTAGTTGAATCGGATCAGTCAGATGTGCCGAAAGCGATTTAGCTCCCTGCCGACGGCGCCGAGAGAAGGGCTGGCAGGTGCAGCGCTTCCGCCCGCCACGTGGCGACCTTGCCAACGATGGAGACAGCTGAACCCACGACAAGCATATCGAGCAGGGAACGGGCGAAGCTGAGGCCGTGCAACTCTTTGGCCCCACAGCCGGATCTACTCCTGCTGGATGAACCAGCGAATCATCTTGATCGGTCACCGCGGGAGGCTGTCTGGAGATCGATTCATGGAGTTTAGCGCTGATCTTGGTCCATGATCGCTACTTCAGTGAGCAGTTCGCGGATCGGGTGCTGAACCTGGTGGTCGGCGATGTGCAGTCGGCGAGTATGTGGCGATGGGGATGGCGGTTTCCCTCCGGTGGATCGACCGCTTGGAATGGGAAGGGGCGATTCGCTCGTGTGGGAGTCGCGCACTGCGTATGCTCAGGGGCGGAGTGATGCGCTATGCCGATAAGCCTAGTTGGTGGCC
>CAZZMQ010000010.1:32235-39127 GCA_964655365.1 uncultured Dehalococcoidia bacterium
GGGCGAGGCGCCGGGCACAACGATTGATGTCAGTGGTTGTACGATCCTGCCGGGGTTGATCGAGGCGCATGCGCATCTCTGTTTCAATGCAGCGGCCGATTGGCGCGAGACGTTCGACCATGATTCGCCGACGCGGACGGCATTGCGCATGGCGCAGGCCGCGGAATTGATGGTAGGCGCGGGGATCACGACGGTGCGCGATCTGGGTGCGCCGACGGATCTGGCAATCGAGGTGCGCGACGCCCTGCGCGCCGGGCTCGCACAGGGCCCCGACCTGTTCGTGGCGGGATCACCGGTGACGACGACGGGCGGGCACTGCTGGTTCTTGGGCGGGGAAACGGACGGGGAACTGAGCATTCGGGTGCGGGTGCGGGAGCTGGCTAAGGCGGGCGTGGATTGGGTCAAGGTGATGGCGACGGGCGGTGGGATGACGCCCGGCACCAATACGGCAGCGGCGCAGTTCACGATCGACGAGCTAACAGCATTGGTGGATGAGGCAACACGCTTGGGTCTGCGGGTAGCGGCGCACTGCCACGGGACGCCAGGGATCACAAACGCGACGGTGGCGGGGGTAGCGACGATTGAGCACTGCAGCTTCCAACTGCCGCAGGGGCTGGCTTGGGACGCGAGTGTGGGAAAGTCGATCGCAGAGGCGGGGGTGGCAGTATCGCCTACGGTGCACTCGGGCTACCTACGAGGGCGGGAAGCCCCGTACTACGACGAGCGGCTGGAGATCGCGCATGGTCTGATCGACGCGGGTTGTACGATCATCATGAGCACCGACTGCGGGATTCCGAACACGCCGCATGACATCCTACCCGAGTCGATGGCGTACTGGGGCGCGCTGACGGAGACACCAGCGGTCGATGTGCTGGCGTCGGCGACGAGTGTGAGTGCGGAGGCGCTTGGGCTGGATGATCGGGGGGTGCTGGCGGAAGGGAAGCGAGCAGACGTGCTGGTGGTGGAGGGGAATCCACTGGCGGACCTAGAGTCGCTGCAGGAGGTTCGACACGTCTTCCGGAGCGGGGAACAAGTGCTCTAGGCGTCTAGTTTAAGAGGTTTGAGGTCGAGATCGCGCACGAGAGTGACGAGGCGGAGGCCGTCGACAAGAGCGATCTGGTGAGAGGATTGGTCGCTGAGGGAGCGGGCGTGGGGGGAAAACGTGGTCGTCGCGATGAAGATGCCTGATCGTAGATGGTAGCGATCAATGCGGGCGATGAAACTAGCGGCCGCCGGTTCGTCGACCGGAGAGAAGGATTGGATGGCTTCGACATAGGCGCGTTCACCCAACGCATCGTCGTCCACCACGCCATGCAAGCCGCCCGACGCGCCCGCGGCAACCGTCGTAGCCGCACCTACGTAGCCCATGTGTTCGAGCAGTGCGATAACGACGCGCTGAAAGTTGCTCGGCTGGCTGTTCCAAAACGCCGAGGCACCAGATTGTAGGTCGTCCACCACATGGCTTCTTTCAATCCCGGGAGCTACACCTCGCTGATTTGGACGAGCATCTTCCCGACGTTTTCGCCCTTGAAAAGACCCATGAAAGCTTGGGGGGCGTTGTCGAGGCCGTCGACTACGGTCTCATAGTCGATCACTTCACCCTCGCCGAGCCACCGCAGCATGTCTCGCTGGAAGTCAGCGCGGCGTTCGGAATGGTCAGAGACGATAAAGCCCTTGATCGTGAGTCGCTTGCGCACGATCTGGCTGAGGTTGTTGGGGCCGGGCTCTGGATCTTCCAGGTTGTACAGGGAAATGGCGCCGCAGGCCGAGATGCGACCAAAGTCCTTCATGTGGTCGAGTGCTGCCTGAAGGTGATCGCCGCCGACGTTATCGAAGTAGATATCGATCCCATCCGGGCAAGCGTCGCCGAGCGCGGCGTCAAGATCGTCGGTCTTGTAGTTGAATGCAATGTCATAGCCAAATTCACGCTGGAGGCGGTGGATTTTTTCATCGGAGCCGGCGGTGCCGATGACGCGGCAGCCGCGAATCTTAGCGAGCTGTCCAGTGATCAGTCCGACGGCGCCAGCGGCACCAGAGACGAAAACGGTTTCCCCTTCTTGTGGGTCCATAAGGTCGAGCAGACCGACGTAGGCAGTAAAACCGGTGCCGCCCAGAACGCCAAGGTACTGGGTAAGCGACGCGAGGCCGGGATCGACTTTACTCAGCTCCTCACCGTCGGAGATGAAGTAATCGCGCCACCCGAGGCCGGAGCTAACGTAGTCACCGACGACGAAGTCCGGGTGGTTAGACAGCACGACCTTGCCGATCGCGCCGCCTTGCATCGTCTCGCCCAACGGGAACGGTGGGACGTAGCTGTCGATATCGCGCATACGGCCTCTCATGTAGGGATCGACCGACATATAGACGTTGCGAACCAGTAGCTCGCCCGAAGCCGGCCTGTTGAGCGGCTTCTCAACGAGTTCAAAGTTCTCGGCATAGGGCTCGCCATCAGGGCGAGACTTGAGATGAATTTCGCGGCTGACGTCACGCATCAATGTCTCCTTAATCGCTGTCTGGACGATCCGACGGGGGGGGGGAGCGAGTACTAGTCGTACTTAGGCGATATGGGCGCGAAAGGAACACGGGGAACGTGGGTGGCCGTGTAGCCAGGTTGACCGACAATAGAGAAGCCAACTCGCCCCAAGACGATCGGATGCAGGCTATCCGATTCCGCACTTGAAGGATCCGATGAACCACATGCAGTTGCATTGTGAGCATCCGATTTTCCGCCCGGTGCGAGAGACATGGACGGAACAATACCGGTCGGTGGCGTTCGATGGGCACGGTCAAGGGCGAAACAATAAGGATTCGGGACCTTTTAGTCTGAATGGGCTCGCGAAAGACAGGGAGGCTAAACAGCGCTGGTATCAGCGAATCAGTGGGAGGTCGAGAGCCGGATTGAGGCGTTCGTGGTCGCGACGATAACGTGCGGTGGCGTGGCGATCAGGGACCGCGGACGTGGACGAATTGAGGATATACAAGCGCGGCGTCGATCGGGGCCAAGCACGAATGTGCGATCGAGAGTGCGTGTGAGAAGCGGTTAGGCAGCGGTGATGACGCGCGGACCGCGAATCGCGGCGCGCTGGTTGAGGAAGGAACCGGCTACGACGAGCGCGGTACCGGTATACAGCTCCCAACCGATGGCTTCGCTGAGAACAAGCGCGCTAAGAAGGACACCGAAAACCGGGGTCGTGAGCTGCATGGCAGAGACGTGCGAGGGCAGAAAACGCTGTAGGAGCCAGGCATTGCTGAGGAAACCGAATCCGGCGATGACGAGGCCCTGATAAAGCAGTGCGGCACCGAGATCAGTACTAAAGATGTACGGATCTGACTCCACAAACAAGCTGGCGACCACGAAGACCGGAACACCAATCGCACTCTGCGCCAGCATCAGCTTGTGGATGGGGATGCGCTGGGCGCTATGCGAGATGTAGATCTGGCGTGCGCCGAGGAGGACAGCAGAGGCGAGCAGGAGGGCATCTCCATCGAGGCCAATTTCACTGTCACTCCCGGCGAAGCTGGGTGAAAGTACGACAACGACCCCAACGTAGGCGATCAAGGTGCCCAAGCTGCGCTGGCGGCTGAGACGGTCTCCGGGAATGAGGAAGTGGGCGAGGAGCCCGGTCCAGAGTGGGAAGGTGGAAGTAATGACGGCGGCATGCCCGGCAGTGGTCCGGTCCTGGCCTACGTTCATGAGTGCAAGCTGCGCCGTAAAGATCAGCCCGATCCCGACCAGGGTGCGCCACTCGGAACGCTCGATGCAGAAGGATCGGTGGGTGACGAGAGCCCAGCCAACGATGAAGATGCTGCCAAGGACGAATCGCATCCAGCCCAGACGCAACGGCGGCGCGTCATCGAGGCCAGCCTTGATGGCGACGGGGTTTCCACCCCAGAGCACAGCGAGGAAAAGTGCGAAAGCGGATGCGGGTCCGCGCAAGGGGCGAAGGGAAGGGGTAGGTGCGGCGGTGGGAGGTTCCGAGTGGGACATGTCGCTGGAGGGTACACGGCGCACCGACAATCCTCCCGTCGGCGCCACCCGGGACGTTCGCGGAAGGTCCGCTACACTCCGGTCAACTTCACGGAAAATAGCGGGAGGGCACGATGGCGAACCCAACTTTCGAAAACATCCTGATCGACCGACTTGGGACCGATGACCGGATCGGCCGAATCACGCTGAACCGGCCCGAAAAGATGAACGCACTGTCGCAGGAATTGCTGTTTGAGTTCCGCGATGCACTTGAGTTCTTCGAGACGGACGACTCGATTCGGGTCATCATCGTGCGCGGCGGCGGACGCACGTTCTCGGCCGGCTACGACCTAACACCGCCCCAAGGCGCGGGTGCAGACGCGATCCATCGATCGTTCCGCACCGAAGACGGCGAGGGACGCGGCCTGATCATGGGAAGCCGAGGGGGGATGAGCCGGATCATGGACATCCACCTCTATTTCTGGAACATGCAGAAGATCACGATCGCGCAGTTGCACGGCTACGCGATCGCTGGCGGCTTTGAGATGTCGATGATGGCGGATCTGGTCTGCGCTGCGGACAACACTCAGCTCGGTCACCCCGGTTTGCGCTTCGCCGGTAGCCGCACAGCGGCGATCTTGCCGCATCTAATCTCGATGCGAAAGGCAAAAGAGCTCTACTACACGGGAGACCCGATCACGGCCAAATATGCGGAAGAGATCGACCTAATCAATTACGCCTGGCCCAAAGAAGAGTTGGAAGAACGCACTATCGCACTGGCAGAGCGGATTTCCAACATGCCAGCTGACCATCTGGCGGTATTAAAGGTCAACATGAACCGCTTCTATGAAAACATGGGGATCTATTCTTCGTTGCGCTCATCGACCGACCTAGACGCGGTGGGGCTGTTCACAACGCAGCACTATCAGTGGCAAGACAAGTTCCGGGAGGGCGGCTTGAAGGCAGCGTTGGCCTGGCGCGACGGGCCCTACCAGGACTACTCACAGGGGCGACGGGATTGAGCGCCTGCTGCCTATTGAAACACGCTCCGGTCTTAACGGATGCAGCGAAACATGCTGAGACAGCTAGGCATGACCACCGCGAATGAGGTGAATGCAGCCCGTGACTGATCGCCGGGCTTCGTCTGACAACATGGGGCGAAAGGGTACAGATGCGGTTCATTGTCTACGGTGCCGGAGGAATCGGTGGAGGGATCGCGGGACGTCTGGAGCAGGCCGGGCTCGACGTGGTGGCGATGGCGCGTGGGGAGCAACTAGAAGCGATACAGGCCGACGGCTTGCTATTGCGCAGTCCGGACGGCGACTACAGATCCAAACTTGAAGCGGTAGAATACCCGGCGGAGTTGGAGTGGGACGCTGGGAATGACGTCGTGATTCTGACGATGAAGGCGCAGGACACGAGCAGCGCGCTGAACGATCTGGCGGCTTGTGCGCCGCTCTCGACGCCGATTGTGTGCGCGCAAAACGGGGTTGAGAACGAGCGGCTAGCACGGCGTATTTTCGAGAACGTGTACGCGATGCTGGTGGTGATGCCAGCGACGTTCCTAGAGCCGGGAGTGGTGGAGCTGCACGCGACGCCAAAGACCGGGCTGCTCGACGCAGGCCGCTACCCCGACGGGTTGGATGGCACGATCACGGAAGTCTGCGCGGCGTTGACGAAGGCCGGCTTCGTTGCGCGGCCGGACGCACGGGCGATGCGGCTAAAGTACGGCAAGCTGTTGGACAACCTGGGAAACGCGTTGCAGGCGCTCTGCGGGCCGGACGATGCCCGCGGTGAATCCGGCCGTGATTTCGTGTCGAATCTGCAGTCGGAGGCCCTAGCGTGTTACGAGGCGGCGGGGATCGACTACGCGTCCCGCGAAGAAATCGGCGAGATGCGCTCGCAGGCCTGGAAACTGGGGGAGATCGACGGCAGCCGTCGAGGCGGTGGCAGTACCTGGCAGTCGTTCGCACGTGGGCGGACATCGATCGAGACCGACTATCTCAATGGAGAGATCGTGCTGTTGGGAGCGCAGAGTGGGGTACTGACACCCTACAACCGAGTGCTACAAACGACGACACTATTCGCACTCGGCGAAGGGGCGGAGCCAGGCAGCTATTCCGTGGAGCAGTTGCAGGCGCTGGCCGACGAGACGGAACTACTCGAGGACCTGGACTTCTAGGCGAACAGCGATGGCAAACTGGGTCTCGACGGAGGTGGTGACGCGTGACGACGGTGGTCGCGTGGGGACCCTGACTCTGGACAACCAAGCGCGAATCAACATCGTCAACACGCCGATCTTACATGAGCTAATCGGAGCACTGGTCGAGCTAGCGGCAGACGACGATCTACGCGTGCTGGTATTGACAGGCGCCGGGGATCGAGCCTTTTTCGGTGGCGCCGACATCAGCGAAATGATCGCCCTAGATGAGGATGGAGCCGAACGCTTTATCACTCTGATACACAGGTTCTGTCAGGCGCTGCGAGACTTTCCGGTACCGGTGATCGCGCGGATCGGGGGTTACGCGCTGGGAGCAGGTCTGGAAGTGGCGGCGGCGTGCGACTTTCGGGTGGCCTCCGAGAAGGCATCGTTTGGGATGCCGGAAGTGCAAGTAGGAATCCCGAGCGTGATCGAGGCAGCGCTGTTGCCCCGCCTGATCGGTTGGGGGCGAACGGCGGAGTTGCTCTACACAGGGCGCTCGATGGATGCGGCGGAGGCACTGGCAGTGGGACGGGTGGAGGCGATGGCGCCGCCGGGGAAATTGGACGAGGCCGTGACAAGCCGGGTGGAATCAATCTGCGCAGCAGGACCCCAGTCGATACGAGCTCAAAAGGTGCTGCTCAGGAAGTGGGAGGAACTGCCGCTGGAGGCGGCGATCGAAGCGGGGATCCAGGCGTTTCGGGCCTCGTACGGGACGGGCGAGG
>CAZZMQ010000011.1:0-546 GCA_964655365.1 uncultured Dehalococcoidia bacterium
ACCGTGGAGTACGCGATCACCACCTCGATAGGCAATCTGAACCCCCTCGACTCGCTCCGGGATTAAAGTCTGAATCACGGCATCGAGCGGAAGCACTACATCGACCGATCCATCAACGCCCTGCACGACGATCGTATCGCCAACCCGCTGACGAACAGTACCAGCGGTATCCGCACGGCGAGAATCGTCACCGACAGTCTGGTCGCGAAAGATCCGTGGCCGGATCGGTTCTTCTTCGGCCGCGATCTGCCAGCTGAGTACCACCAACAGCGCAAAGAGTAATACGCCGAAACAACCAAAAATTGCGGCATCCATACCGTTCGCGCGCACGTTATGGAACGCGGTTCGCTCGGGGGCGTCCCTGCGTAGAGTAATGAGTGTGGAAGCACTCCGAAACCCCCGCCATGCGCATTTTCGGAGCATCATGCCGATGGTCAGGCCCGTCGAAGGAAACTGAGGGAAAAGTTCGGTTCGTTTTGCAGGAAGAACTCACCATATGGGTCCCAACCAAGAAAAGACACGATATCCTCCTTCGTCTCCTCCTCC
>CAZZMQ010000011.1:556-4216 GCA_964655365.1 uncultured Dehalococcoidia bacterium
CGGGAGCATGCACCAGATCCAGCACTCGACGACGGCGTTAGTTCCATCTCGTACCAGCCCGCTTGCCCTGCCATCTCCTCAACACCAACGCGCAGCTGGTATAGGCCCGGTGACGCTTCTATGGCAAGACGGGCGCTAAGTTTCCCGGCAATATATTCCGCGATTCGCTCGGCGGTAGTGTTGTCGATCGGCAGCGCTGCAACGTCCTGCTTGGGTAAGCGATACGACGGCTGCTCTTTATAGCGAATGTTGAAGTGACTGCCGTCGTCGTCGATGGAGAGCACGCGCGAGTCCATCTGCAATAGGAACTTGTGGTCGAGATTGTCGCAGATCTCCCGCGTGAGACGCTTGAGCAATGAGAAATCCACCACCCAGGATTCGTCGGTCAGGGCTCCATCAACCTCGACCATGACAGCATAATTATGGCCGTGAATCGGCTCAAGCTCGTCGGCAAAGGTAGCGAAGTGGCCGGCGGCGAATTTAAGCCGGTTCCGATCGACGGTGACCCTGTAGACCATGGTGCTCCTGTTGGCAGCCGATGCGTATTCCCCGTACTTCAGCCTAGGCAAGATCAGAAGCCGTTGCGAGATGAGTAATGTCCGTCTCGCACACCCTATCGGACAACGCGAGCCATCGAATCTTCGTGCAGCGCTTTGAGTGAATCCCACCGGACGCCACAAGGCGGGCTTGATAATTGCGCAGTAGCTCCAGGCATCTCCATCATTCTCGTTATCGAACTCCTAGTCGCTGGTTTCGAGCAGACCTTCCATCTTCGTCACCGTCTGTTGGAGCGTCTCGCAAATAGCGTCAGTAGCAGTTTTCGGCATGATTTCCCTGCGGACCACCGCACTTGCTTAAAGCCATGAGTCAAGTCGAGACGGAGAATAGTCCGTGTTCATCGATGTCAGCCCAGGCCCGCATAAACGCTATTCAGCAAGCCGGAGAACCCGTGCGAGGGCCAGGCGGGAAAAGAAGCGCCAGGCCCCAGTGATGCCGATCACAAAGACGAGCAACAAAACCAGGTAAGCGGCGATCAGCACTTCCCACTCAGTATCCACCACAAAGGGGGGTCGCACCGGACGGCCAAGCTCCGTGACTTCCAGGAAGGAAAGCATAAGTCGCGTGATGAAAATGCCTAAAAGCGTGCCCTGACCGAGACCGATCGTCGCGACGATCAAGTATTCCGCGCTGAGCTGTGCCAGGATCTGGCGGCCAGAGGTCCCTAATGTGCGTAGGACGGCCATTTCGACCATCCGGCGCCGCGCGCTGATGTAAACCGTGAGGAGAAAAGCCAACACGATCAGCCCGCCCACGGCGACGAAAGAGACCAGCAGGATCCCACTGCCACCCGCGGCTGTGAGCGGATCGGAGCCCTCCGCGGTCAACAGCGCCTGCTGATCGACGAACTGGGTGAGGCCGAAGGGGCGGAGGCTGAGTGTGCGAATCAAAGTCTCGCGCAAGGCCGGATCATCGGGCCCACGGATCCACACCTCGTTGGGGGAAGCCGCAGGATCGAAGTCCATGATCGCGGAGAGGTAGTAAAGGTGATCGCTATTCACAACCATGAAGCCACCAGCACCTGGCTCGAGCGTGGGGAAAAAATCCGCACGACCACGAATCACGATAGGGACCAGAAGGTCGCGGACTCGAATCGTCGTTTCATCACCAAGCTCCAAACCTCGGGTGGAGAGAAAGCTCGAACTGACGATGGCTGGCAGCTGACACGAGGTATTGCCCTGGCAAAGGCTGCCATCCTGCACGAAGAAGCCGCGACGACCCACCGCGGAGCCAAGCGCCCAGGTGAACTTAAGGGCGTTCGCGCCAGAAATGGCATCTTCAGTTTCGAGTTGCTCGATCCGGTCAAGTCGATCAGTCCGAATCAGAATCCGTTCCCACCCCAACTCTGTTTTCTCAAAGCTCTCCAACAACTCCTCTTCGCCTTGCTCATTCGTCACGGCGAGGTCATCGAAGAGAATATGTCCGGGATCGCCGAAAGTAGTGCCAACCGCCTCTGTGAGAAAGATACTGTGAATCGAATAGGGTGGTTCGGCACCAACAGAGCGCAGTTGATCGCCAAGATTGCCGTGTAATTGTTGCCATGCGTTGCCAATCTCGAGAGAACCCATGGGGACCTGAGTGTAGATCCCCCGACCATCGCGCAGCCTTAGCCAAACCGTCATGTCGTCGCGGGCGAATGTAGGCCGGGCCCAAAGGGTGATCGTCTCGGGCGTAGACAATCCGATGGCAATTCCAGCACCAACGTCACGGGCATTGATCGTGCGCATGAGTTCGGAGAGCGGCTCTTCAGCCAGGTTTGAGTCAAACCAGAGCATGCCTTGCGCAACGTCGGGTTCGAGTGCCAGTAACTCGAGTGAGGAGCCTCCACCTTTGCCGGCCACACCAGTGGATGCTCTCTCACGATAAACAGGCGATACGGTTTTGATTCCGTCAGCCTCGCGCAGTATCTCTTTGACCATGATCGGGGGGCGCTCGCCGAAGTTCCCCAGCTCTGCCCGGAGATCGACGCCGGCTTCATAGCGCACGCGCTCGTCAAATGAGCGGTCGACGGTGCCGCCGTAGGAGGCCGCGAAGGTGCCCAGTGCAGCGCCAAGCATGAGTAGCAGGGTCAGCCGAAGCGTGGGTCTGGGGTTCCGCACGATCTGCAGCAGCGCAGACGAGAGCGCGGTGCCGACATGGTCTCTCACGAGCCATGTGACGAACCTGAATCCGATAGGTAAGCCTCGCAGGACGATGACGGAAAACACGAGCGCATAGAGGGTTGGAGTCACGAGAACGAGCGGATCGGAGGACAGCCCACCGACAGAGTCACGCTCGAAGGCGGAACCTTTCAGATTCGCCTCCAGGATCAGACCCAACGCGATCAAGGCGAAGAAAATGTCGAGGTAGTAGCGCTGAATCACGTTGGTACTGGAAGGTCGGGCTGCGCGCTTCCGTAACTCCGAGGTAGCGTCGCGTGAGATCCAGGCAACTGGGATCAGGATCGCGACAACTGCGAACGCCGCACCGGCAGCCGCCAACCCAAAGGCGACACCCCCAAGTGAAGTTGGAATGGCGTCGCCGTCGGTGATCGGTTCGAAGGTCGAGGTATAACCCAACACGTTAATTACACCAACCGCGATGAAAGGTGCGGACAAGGCAGCGACAGCGGCGATAACGACGCCCTCGGCACCGTATAAACCGAGCATCTGCCGCAACGACGCCCCGCGACTACGTAGCAAAGCGATCTCAGTTTTTTCACGCTCAACCAGTAGGGTCGCGACAATGACGATATAGAAGAGAACGATGGCGACGACTTGAATCAGCAAAAGCAGAATCGGCACCTCGGTGAAGTTCAAATCCACTTCGAATTGGTCTAGTGTCAATTCGACGGGACTGAACACGAAGCCGCCCACGCTGCGCAAATCGCCACGCAGACCGTCGAAGGCCGCCTGCGTGCTGTCGAGGAGAGAGACGTCGAATCCCTCGACCGGAAGCGCGTCGACCCAAACAGTCTGCAGAAGTTGGCCGGGATAGAGCAGTGGCAGCGACGTGATCAGCGTGTCATTGTGCGCCAGCAAAGTGAAGATCGGGCCCAGGACGTCTGTGGTGGGAGCACTAAAAAAGGGTACGTTGAGGGCGTTCCAGATCGCGGCTCCCTGT
>CAZZMQ010000011.1:4226-4847 GCA_964655365.1 uncultured Dehalococcoidia bacterium
CCCGATCGACGATCCCGTCGACCTCCGCTGTCCAGCTGACGCTGATTTGATGTGACGGAGCGCAGGGCGGGCGAGGTGGCGGCGGTGGCCCCCCCGGCCCGGGCGGGGGTTCCCGATCGCACTCGTCAAAGCTGTCAATCAGTGTGATGGTGTCGCCCGGCTCAAGCCCAGAGCGGGCCTGTTGCGGTGCGGGGATCACGATTTCGATAGGCCCAACAAGGCCCTGGAGACCCGGGGTGAGGTTAGCAACTACCTGCGTCGGTTCGGGGTAGCGTCCCGCAACAAGAGTGGTCCGCTCTTCAAGATCACTGAGCGATGCGAAGATGCCCCCGGGCGGCCTCAAGGCGTTACGGAAAGCCGGAATCTCGATCGTGAATGCGCGCGAGACTGCACCACTCTGACGCTGCGCGGCAAGGTTGCCAAAGTGGAGGTCGAGTGATCGCTGTGCAAATTGGCGTGCAGCGTCGCTGCGCTGCCCCCCAGCCGGGATGCCCGGCAGGATCGCGCTGACCGAGCCGCTCTCGCCAACACGATTTGCGAGTTGGAAATTAAGGCCCAGATCGGACAAAGCGCGGGTGTAGATCGTCGTCGAAGCCATGAGCACGCTAGCGACGAGCACAC
>CAZZMQ010000011.1:4857-7640 GCA_964655365.1 uncultured Dehalococcoidia bacterium
AAATGGCTCGCATACGGCGCGCAGCAAAGTTGAGATTGGCGAAGAAACTCTGCATGCAGCCCGGCGCATCCTTGACCCGGAGGCCGCGCGATTCCCATCCGTCGGCCTAACAGCCCGGCCGTGCAACCGTGGGGCCCGAGCTGAGTTTAGTGCGGATGCGGTGTTGTGACGCGAATACCGCAAAAGTGATTTGCAAACCTGCCGCTCTGCACAGACGGATTTGAAACAAGCTCACGACATATTCATTACGAACTTGGCTCTACAAGATCTAATCGAAAGCGCCTTCAACCAGGAGTTCGGTGAACTCTTCATCGGTGAGACCAACTATGGTCTTCCAAACGTAGGCAGTGTCGGCACCAAGAGTTGGAGCAGCCTTGATTAGTTCGCCAGGAGTGTGACTTAGACGGAAGCTGGGACCGTCGTAGCAGCAAGGGCCCATGGTGGGGTGGTCCAAGGTCCAGTAATGCTGACGATGTGCGAGTTGTGGATCGTTACGCAAGTCCTCACTGTTCTGCACGACGCCGGCCGCGACACCCGATTCCTGTAACGCCTGCATCAGTTCCTCCGCCAGCCAGTGCCGGGTGTGCTGTGCCAGCGCGGACTCGAGATCATCCTGATTGATCAGCCGACCGTCTTGATTGTTGAAGCGGTCGTCCCAACGCAGTGAATCATCACCTAGGACCGTGCATAGCGAATGCCAGTCGTTATCGTCGAAGCAGGCGATAGCGATCCAGCGCTCGTCGGCACTATCTCCATCCCTACCGTCGGCCGTGTCGGCACGAGGGGCACAACGGAATGCGCCGTGAGGAGCGGCCATGGGGTGACGGTTGCCTTGTCGATGCTGCTGACGACCGTTAACCGTGTAGTCGAGCACCAAGGTCTCAGTCGCGTAGACGGCGGCCTCGAGCTGACCGAAGTCAATGAACTGACCTTCACCAGTGCGTTCGCGATGATCGAGCGCAGCAATCAAGGTAATCGCAGCTAAGTGGGGGACGAAGAAGTCGGTGTAGGCCAGGCCGGTACCGATCGGCTCACCGTCGCGGTAGCCAGTCATATGGCTGATCCCAGCCGCCCCCTGCAGCACATGGCCATAACCCTGGTACATAGACCAGGGGCCGGTCTGTCCGTAGAGCGGCATGGAAATCATGATGATGTCGGGCTTGATATCACGCAGATCGTCATATGTTAGGCCCCAGGCGCGCATGGCCTTCGGTGTAAATGACTCGGTCACGATATCTGACTGGGCGATAATCCGCTTGGCAAGGTCGACGGCACGTGGATGACCCATATTAAGCCCGGCGCAAAGTTTGGAGCTATTAAAGTTCGCGTAGTAGCCGCTGGTGTCGAGGCCCGGTTCATCACCGACGAAGGGTGGTGCCCGGCGCAGGGCCTCAGGGCGCGTACCGGACTCAAGCCGAATCGTCTCAGCCCCGTGGTCAGCCAGATACTTTGCGACGAGCGGCCCTACACCGACCCATGAAAAGTCCGCGATGCGGATGCCATCGAATGCGTGATCACTCATGGTGCTAAATCACTCCGCCGCCGCTATACGCGGCGAATCGTTCGGCGCTGAGATTAAGCAACCCGAGAAAAACCTCGTCGTTGTGTTCACCAATTCGAGGAGCGCGGTTCCGGATCGTGATCGGGGTCTCGCTTAGCTTGGCCCAGGGGCCGGGATAGGTGAAGGTGCGGTCGAGTTCTTCGTGCCGTACGTCGGTCCAATACTCTCGCGCAATGAGTTGCTCGTTCTCGAGCAGATCCTTGGGTGTGTTAACGGGGGCCCAGCCGTTGCGGATCGCCTGCGCCTCGCGCATAAGCAAATCGCGCGGGTGCCGCGCAATGAAAGCGGCCAACACGTCAGTGACGTGTTGGCCTTCCTCCGGGCCGAGCGGGGGAATGGCACCCTGCGATGCATCCAGCTTGGCTACCCACTCCGGCTCAACCAGATCTTGCGCGGCGTCGTGAGAGGCAAGCCACTCGATCGTCTGCAAGGCCGTGAGACCAAAAAGGCCACCGTAGCTCAAAGCCGACATGTACCCGTCGGCAGCGGGGTAGACGTAGCGACCAGCCTTGTAACCGCCGATGTTCCTGCCATTCCCCGGGCGTGGGATGTTGACGTGACGTAAATCCCATGTCGGCATCGCGTTGTCGAGCGCATACGTCGCAGCCTCTTGCAGGGATTGATCGACGTACTGGCCTTGGCCACTACGAGTGCGATGAAAATGCGCAATCATCATGCCGACCGTCGCCTGCAACGCCGCCTGTGCATAGGCCTGTGAGACGGTGGGGCGAAGCGGCTCGCGCTGAGGATCACCGTTAAGATACATTTGGCCACCCATGGCCGCACCGATCAGATCAGAGCCGCGCCAATTCGCATAGGGACCGCTTTGTCCAAAAGGCGTAATGGAACTGTGCACGATGGCAGGGTTGACGGCGCTAAGGTTAGCGTAGCCGAGGCTAAGTTGATCCATCATCCCAGGCGGGGCAGTGTCAATCACGAAATCGGCCAACTCGACGAGTCGCAGGAAGAGATCACGGCCCTCAGGATCGACGATATTGCAGGTAATGCCACGTTTGTTGGCGTTGAACATCCACCAGTGCAGGGAGCGTTCCGGATCCGGCTCGTCGTTGTAGAACGGTGTCAGCCAGCGCGAGGGGTCACCGCCGGGCGGCTCAACCTTAATCACATCAGCGCCGAGGTCGCCCAGCAACCGACCGCTGAGTTGGCCAAGTTCGTTAGTTAGATCCAGCACGCGGAAGGGCGCAAGTGGACCCGGTATGTC
>CAZZMQ010000011.1:7650-21147 GCA_964655365.1 uncultured Dehalococcoidia bacterium
AGAGTCTAGCGGCATCGGGGCATTCTGACTGGCTCCCCCCCTCAGTCATCCAGAGTCAGACCCACACAACAAGTGTTGGATCAGGCTTTCGACGCAGGGGGTTGCGCTGGACCGCGCGACGCGCACAACTGCATCGACGCACACTCGGGCCCGCAGCGTCCTCGCTAGATGACGTGACCAAAAAGCGACCGCTACAGGGAGATCATTACGGCCTATGCTGGCAGGTAGAAATATGACCTGAAATTTGGGTGATAGTAGCCATTCGCACCGGTCTCATATGGGCCTTCATCCTCTGCGTGAGTGTGCCGGCATTTTGATTGTCTACTAGCTGCTCGGCGCCTTTTTCTTGGTCGGTTACGCGATGCTGGTTGCCAAAAAGAGCCGGCTGATAATCTGATTTAGGACTTCCCCACTTCATACTTGCTACGCCGCACCGAAGCTAAGCAACTACATTCTGAGCACCAAGACCAGAGGTCTAGGGCCGACTCTGGCTTTGATGCTCCACCCTAGGGGGCGAAGTCGTGACTGGTGAGCCCGCCAACGGCGGCCGGGACACTCTTTCAAAAGGGCACCTCTCCCGCAAAACGCGGGAAATCGACGTGATGGTCGTTCACGATCCGCATACTGCGCCCGGCCGCAACTAGATTTAGTAATGGGGGTTTCGGAGAAGGGCCGTGGCGCTCGTGTCCGATACGCGCGGTACACGACATGATCAGGATCCTCAGAGGCACCGACAGCACTTCGGCCATGAACCACAATGCACCGACGCCACGCCGACAGTTGAAACTAGAAGAGAACGCCATCTCATCCTCAAGTGTGCCAACTCTGGTCTGCGCGGATCGAGGCGAACCTAGTCCATAGTCAGCCGGCGCGAGTGCGCTAAGGTTGGATCACGGAGTGGTCGAAGAGACCCCTTCCCACATTGATAGTCGGATCGGGTAGTCACTTCACCAGACCGGGTCAACTCAGAGGCGATTCGGACACATAAGTCATCGATACCCCACTCAGACGCGGCGCTGAGCAGAACGGCATCGGGTCGCGTGGCGGCGAGATCGTGACGCGCTGCGGCTAGGTCGTCTAGCGATCCGGGATGTCCGGACCCTTCAATCTTTATCTGGACGGCTATAAAAAGGACAGACAGCAGGGGCCGGTCTCCAATCTCTAGCGCATCAAGTGTGTCTTCCACAGTCTGCGCTTGTTCGGCGGCGTCAGGATGGGTGATGTCAACGACGTGGAGAAGCAGATCGGCATCGCCGAGTTCCTCCAGCGTGGCACGGAACGCAGCGATCAAATGAGTGGGCAGCTTCTGGATGAAGCCCACGGTATCAGTCAACAAGACCGTGAGCTCGTCGTCGATTAGGCAACGCCGTGTGATCGGATCAAGCGTCTCGAAGAGGCGATCACGGGCGCGAACGTCGGCGCGTGTGAGCGTATTCATCAGCGTGCTCTTCCCAGCGTTCGTATAGCCAACCAAAGCGACGACGGGGATGCCTGCCTTCTGTCGCCGCTCACGGTAGCTACGCCGGTGATCGCGCACCTCTTGAATCTGCTGTCGAAGCCGCTTGATCTGGGCACGGATCAGGCGGCGGTCCGTTTCGAGTTGTGTCTCACCAGGCCCACGTAGACCAATCGCTCCTTCCATCCGCTCAAGGTGAGACCACTGACCGCGGAGGCGGGGTAATAGGTATTCATGCTGAGCCAATGCGACTTGCAACTTGCCCTCGCGGGTGCGGGCACGCTGGGCAAAAATGTCGAGGATCAGCGCCGTACGATCGATCACCTTGACCCTGAGCCGGTCTTCCAGACGTCGCTGTTGAGCAGGGCTAAGCTCGTCGTCAAAAATGGCGACGCTATAAGGTCGCTCCAATTGCGAATCTATGACTTCCTTGAGCTTCCCCTTGCCAATGTAGGAGCCAGGGTCAGGATGCCGGAGTCGCTGCTTGAAGCGGGAAACGGGTCGAGCCCCCGCCGTGCGTGCAAGCATGGCAAGCTCATCGAGCGAGGCATCGATACCCCAGTGTTTCGCCCGTGCGGAGTCGACTGCGACGAGAACAGCACGCTCTTGTGGCGGATCTGTGTTGTAGGTACGGTGCCGCTTCTTCGCGATGTGATGTGGTCCTTTCCTCGATACGGCCGTGAACCCGTCAGTGACGGAGAATCGGTCGGGCAAAGACGCTGCGCAGACGAACTGTTGCCCAAGGCTCGGCACCAGCAGCAAGCCGCGTAAACGGAGAAGCGAAGCCCTAGGCGTTGGCAAATTCTCCGATGCGACGCACACCCTCTTCGAGGTCAGTGTCGGGCACAGTTAGCGAGAGTCGGATATACCCTTCGCCGCTGGCCCCGAAGGCAGGTCCAGGGGTGACGACGACGTCCCTCTCCTCCAGTAGGCGACTGGCGAACTCTGTGCTGGTCTGCCCCTGCGGAACGCGAGCCCAGACATAAAGACTTGCCTTAGGTGAGGTCACCGTCAGTCCAATCTTCTGGCAAGCAGTGACGACGCGGTCACGGCGGTCTTGTAGTTGGGCATTGTTGCGCTCAATCAGGTCCTGATCAGCCTGCAAGGCGGCGATGGCCATTTGCTGTATCGCCTGGGGAATTCCGCTATCGATGTTAGATTTGACACGCATGAAGGCATTGATGATTTCGGGATCGCCAGCCGCCCATGCGATCCGCCAGCCAGTCATGTTCCAGGTCTTGGAGAAGCTGTAGAACTCGATACCCACATCCCGGGCGCCGCTCGACTGCATAAAAGCCGGTGGCACGTAGCCGTCGTAGGCGACGTCGGAGTATGCATTGTCATGGCAAACGACAATCTCGTTCTCCCGCGCGAAGGCGACGACGCGGTCAAAAAACTTGGTCGTGGCTGTGGCGCCGGTGGGGTTGTTGGGATAGTTGAGCCAGATCATCTTGGCAGCAGCGGCTACGTCCGCCGGGATCGCGCCAAGGTCGGGCAAAAAAGCGTTCTCTTCCAGCAAGGGCATGAGATGCGACGTACCACCAGCGAACATCGTGCCGATGCTGTAAACCGGGTAGCCGGGATCCGGCACCAGAGCGATGTCACCCGGGTCTATGAAACAGAGCGGCAGATGCGCGATGCCCTCTTTGGCGCCTATGAGCGGGAGGATCTCCGTCTCCGGACTGAAGCTGACGCCGAAACGGTCCTGCATCCACTCGCTAATCGCCTGGCGTAGCTGAGGCAACCCCTCGGACTCGGGATAACGATGGTTCGTGGGATCATCGGCGGCCGTATGAAGCGCTTCCAAGATAGGATTGGGCGTGGGTAGGTCTGGATCGCCAATCCCAAATGTGATCACTTCGATGCCTTTAGCTCGCTTCTCCGCGATCTTGCGCGATATTTCGACGAACGGGTAGGGCTCGAGTGATTCGACGCGACTGGCGACTTGCATAGTAACTTCTCCACAACCACACGCCCGCAGCATCTGGGCCGTGTGGGTTAAATCTACGGGACTAAGCGCGGGCTCAGAATTGCCCCCAGATCTTGCCGACCTTTACACGTGGGGTGACCTGCTCTTGAAGCGCAGCCGCGATCAAGTCAGGGTCCGCAGGTCGGTCGTAGCGCAGGCTGTCGCCAGCGTGCTTGAGACCATACTGCTGCAAGACTGAATCACCGGTGGAATCCTGCTCCACCTGCAAAGTGAAGGAGCGACGGTTGTCTTCACGGCCATGTTCGAAGGCCGCATGGAGCAGGGCTGGACCAATCTCCTCCGCATCAAAATCAGGGTCGATGGCTAACTGGTCGGCGATAATACCCCGTTTCTCGGCGTCGACAATGCGGATGTATCCCGCCGCCGTACCGTCAACTTCGGCCAGACCGACGAAGCGCGCCTCATCAAAGAATTGCCGGGGAAGCGGCGGTGCGAGTGCCTGGTCGCCGAGGCGTTCTTCCAAAGCGACAATGGTATCGCCGTCGGGGCCGCCAGCCGCTCGCACATGGACATCGGCAGGAGGATCAGGGATCTCTTGCTCGCGCATGTCACGGCAGCGCATCAGCGAGATGTTGAGCGGTTCCTCGAAGCTGGCACCGACAAAAATACTGTCCTGGTGGTGGCGGCGCGGGAAGTCATTGAAGTCGAGCACGACGCTGGTAACGTCCGAATTCGCCATAGCCAGGCGGCTTAGCTCGTCCAGCAGCCCAATGAAGTCCTGCCGCATCGCTTCGATCCTGTCGAACTCGTAGTAGAGCCGCAAATGGCGGCCAAACGGAATACCAAGCAGATAACCGTCCTCGGACTGGGCGGAGATGAGGTTGGTCTCCTTAACAATCTCGTCGTAGTCCAGATCGTTTCGATTACGATAGGCCAACGGGTTCGTAGCCAGCGTCTCGTGCAACTGGCGCACGAGCCCCGGCGTAACATCTTGGATATAGCGACTGTTGTCAGGCGTGACCATTAAGGCTCCATTCTCCGTCAAAGACGTAAGCAGCGGGGCCTTCAAGATAGACGGGGGGGTGTGAATCCCCCTCGCTCGCAAGGGCATCCCATTCGAGTTGTAAATCACCGCCAGGCAGGCTAACGGTGGCGCTCGGTCCAATATGTCCGTGCAGCCGGGCTGCGACCATCACTGCAGCGGCGCCCGTGCCACAAGCCAGGGTCAAACCGGCGCCACGTTCCCAAACCCGCACACGCAGATGATCTGACGCTAAAACATTAACGATCTCAAAGTTGGCACGCCGGGGAAAGGCTGCATGGTGCTCCACGCTCGGTCCGAGCATGTGCAAGTCAATCTCCTCGACGGGAGTCTGGGTAAAGTAAACCGCGTGGGGATTACCCATCGAGAGCGGCATGACGGAGTAAGACACTCCCGCGATCTCAATGGGAATACCGAGGAGTGGCCCCGTCCCCTCGACCGGCACCTCCGTGGCAATCGGAATCTCCGCCGGATGGAAACGCGGCGCGCCGAGAGAGAGTCGTACGCGCTCAATCACGCCGTTGGGCTGGTCGAACGTCGCACGTAACACACCGGCCCCGGTATCGACATCGATCACACCGTTGCTTGCACTTAGCCCACCCCGCTCAACCGCATACTTGACGAAACAGCGCAGACCGTTTCCACACATTTCCGCCAGCGACCCATCGGGGTTGTACATCGCCATGCGGACAGGTGCCAGGTCCGACTCCAGAACAACCAGAAGACCATCGGCCCCAACTCCAAAATGCCTGTCGCAGATCTCCCGTGCCAGCATGGACCAGTCCGCATCACTGCGACGGCCGTCGAACAGCACGAAGTCGTTGCCCGTGCCCTGAACTTTAGCGAACGGGATAGTGGTCATAGCACAGTAATTGTAGAGGCCGTCTGGTCTAGCTGGAGCCCAGTCTCCGGAGAGTGCGGTGGGCTAGACGCCCGCTGTCACCTCTTTAACGCTCTCTTCGACGACATTGAGCAATTCGTCGACCTGTTCCTCAGTACTAATCAGCGGAGGTGCGAGCACGAATGCGTCGTTGCGCACACGCGTGATCACCCCCCGTTTCTTGACAGCCCCTAGCAGCTTGGCACCCATCTTCGCGTCGGGGGGAAAAGCTCTGTCGGTTTCCGGGTCCTGCAAGAGGTCGAAGCCACACATGAAACCAAGGCCACGCACGTTGCCCACGTGCGGATGCTCATCCAAGCGCTGGAGACCCTCTAAGAGCTGGTCACCGCGCCTGGCTGCATTTTCAATCAAATTCTCATCTTCGAAGATCTGCAGGTTGCGCAGCGCGACCGCCGCAGCAACGGGGTGCCCCGAATTCGTGTAGGCGTGCATGAATTTAACGCTCTGGTCGGTTTCGGTGATGGTCTCGTAGATTTCCTTTGACCAGATCGCCGCCCCCATTGGAATGTAGGCGCTGGTAATCGCTTTGGCGACCGAGACCATATCCGGCTGCACGCCGAAATGCTCCAATGCGAACCACTTACCCGTGCGACCGAATCCGGTGATCACCTCGTCGGCGATCAGCAAGACATTGTAACGGTCACAGACTTCGCGCAACTGACGGAAGTAGTCTGGTGGGGGTGGATACACACCACCAGCGCCTTGCACGGGCTCGGCAATCACGGCGGCGACGGTGTCGGCACCCTCACGCTCGATTGAGGCCACTATGTTGTCGATGTTCACGTTACCGGAGTCGATTCGGCCGCCGCCGGTTGGCTCCGACTCAGGCGTGCGCGCGGGAATCACCTCCGCCACGGTGGGCTGGAAGTTCGGGTAGAAAACAGACATCCCGGTGGCGCTCATCGTGGCCAGCGTGTTGCCGTGGTAGGCCTCAACGCGGCTGATGATCTTGTTCTTCTCTGGCTTTCCCTTAATCGACCAGTAGAAACGGGCGGCCTTGAAGTTTGTCTCGTTCGATTCGGAGCCGGAGTTCGTGTAATAAACGCCCTGCATGTTGTCGTAGCTGAGGGAAACAACCTTAGCGGCTAGCTCAATCGCGGCTTCATTGGAGAAACCGACGTAGTTGTTGGTCCAAGTACTGCGGGTGATCGCCTCAGCGGCGGCTTGAGCCAACTCGGGTCGACCATGCCCAACGGCAGCGTTCCAAAGGCCGGAAAGCCCGTCGAAGTACCGGGTCCCGTCGTGCCCGTAGATGTAGGCACCTTCAGCGCGATCGGCCAACACAGGGTCTCCATGGTCAGCCTTGTGGTACTGGGGATGAACCCAGTGACTCAGGTCTTTCTGCACAAGTTCACTGTAGCGAGCGTCGTCCATGAGTGGATTCCTTCTTGGTTTGCACGCTGCTGGGTTGAGGCGAGTCTAGATGGTCGACGCTGCTCACGGTACGGAGAGCAGCGCAGGCTGAGCTGATAACAGAAACTGCCAGCTAGTTGAGCAACTCAAATGCAACTAAGCGATCGTCCCACGGGTCGGTCCGATCGGCATAGATCATCGTCTGTTCTGCTCCCTTCCCGACGATTAGGACGAGGTCATCGGGTTGGGCTAGCTCGAAGGCGCGAGCGATCGCGGCACGACGCTGAGGCTGCTGTTCAAAGTCCATCGGCTCGCTAGCTCCAGTCGACTCCATGGCCCGAACGATCGCCGCGACCAATTCTTCAGGATCCGCACTGCGCGGATTCTCGTTAGTCACGATCGACAGATCGGCCAGTTCGGCCGCAACCCGGCCCATCCCCTCGCCACGAGCAATATCGCGCTCACCGGCACAGCCGAAGATTACAATCAGCCTCCTCTTGCCGAGGGGCTTCAATGATTCCAAGGCGGTACGTAACGCCGCCTCCGTGGCGGCGGCATCAACAATAACACCGAACGGCTGGCCTGCCTGGATCCGTTCCATTCGGCCTGGTACTCCGTTGAGGTGGCGCAGACCATCAGCAATCGTCGTGATCGGGCAGCCCAGTACGTATCCAGCTCCAGCTGCCGAAAGCGCGTTTCGTAGGTTGAAGTGGGCCGGGAGTTGGATCTGGGTACCAAGTGCACCGGCGGGGGTGGCGATGCGGAATGTGCTACCAGCGGCATTGATTTGTATGTCAGAGAGGGAGACTTCCGCGCCGCTGCTTTCGAAGCTGACCCGAGTCAGCGCCGCCCTGCTTACCTCGCTAATAGCGCGGAGTCGCGGCTCATCGGCAAAGACCACACCTGCTCCACGGTCGCTAAGGGCGCGGAACAGATTCAGCTTGGCCTGAAAGTAGTCCTCGCGAGTGCCATGAAAGTCTAGATGGTCGTCGCTCAGGCCAGTGAAAACCGCGACGTCGAAGTCGCAATAGTCGAGCCGGTGTAGAGCGAGACCGTGCGAGGTCGCCTCCATGGCGACGTGAGTTTGCCCTGCGTCGACCATCGCGCCTAGCAGTTCTTGGATCAGATCCGCCTCCGGACTGGGCTGGGTGAACTGGTTCCAGTGCCAGTCTTCGCCGACTTTGAATTGCACCCCACCTATCAAACCACTGGGATGACCGGCTGCTTCCAGAATGGAGCGGAGCAGGTATGTCGTCGTGGTTTTGCCGTCGGTGCCGGTCACGCCAGTCACGATAAGCTTGCGGGCAGGGAAGTCGTGGTAAGCAGCGGCGAGCGCGGCGAGCGCGGCTCGTGTATCGGGCAACTCCAGCAGCGACGCTCCGGTGTCAAGCAGAGGCTGCCAGATAGAGCGCCTGTCGCTCTGCACAACTAGCAGCGCCGCCCCCGCCGCACACGCCTCGGTCAGAAAGCTATGCCCGTCGACATGGAAGCCAGAAACAGCCACGAAAGCGCCGCCAGCAGGTACGCGACGGGAATCCTGACTCACGCCAGTCAGCGCTGCAGTGGGATCCGGTCCATGTGCTATCGCCTGTGCGCTCAGTTGCGGTAAGGCATCCAGCAGGGCGGGCAGCGTTCGATCATGAGGCATAAGCACAGTGTATCGAAAGCACTGCCAATTAATAGGGGGGCGACCCTCACGGGCCGCCCCCCTGTCAGCGAGACGGTCTATAAGCCGAATTCTGTACCCGCTAAAGCGGGCGGCGGCCATCTATCTGTGCGACCTACCCGAGGACGACGTGAGACACGCCATGTGTCCTCCTATTTGGCCTTGCTCCAGGTGGGGCTTGCCCAGCCGGCGTGGTCACCCAGCCGCTGGTGCGCTCTTACCGCACCATTTCACCCTTACCGCCACTCACTCCTCGCGAAGTGCGGGCGGCGGTATGTTTCTGTGGCGCTATCCGAGAAGTCGCCTCCTCCTGAGATTTCCTCAGCACCCTGTCTCGTCGGAGTTCGGACTTTCCTCGATGCGCCCGAAGATGCATCGCGGCCGCCCAACCATCTCCGTTTTAATGTACCCCACGAGAGATCGGTGGGTAATGTCAGGTGGCCTATACGGAGTCGGGAAATCGCCAGGATCAGTCGACTGGGCTGCTTCGCTCGCGGTAACACAGATAGAAAATGAAACCGAGTCAGGAGCGTCGTTAGCTAACGAGTGCTATCCAGGGTTCCGTCCAAAGCCGCATTGGCGAGGGCGTCAGCACGTGTGTTTCGTTCCCGCGGAACGTGCCAAATTCTGAAGCTGTCGAGCCGATCCAACAAGTCGACCATTTTAGTGTAGAGCGGCTTCAGTGCCGCGCTCTTGACCCGGTACCGGCCTTCGCCCTGGCGCACGATCAGTTGCGAGTCCATGTGCAGATCCAGTTCGGTAGCGCCGAGCCGGATCGCGGCTTCAACCGCTGCGATCGCGCCTTGATACTCAGCAACGTTATTTGTGTTGCGACCGATCGTGCCACCTAGCGCCCGGAGCTCTTGCCCATCGAGATCAAAGATAACCGCACCAAAAGAGGCCGGGCCAGGGTTGCCGCGCGAGGCACCATCCGCGTAGGCGACGAGCCTGCGCGGGGCGGCGGCAGCACCCATTGAGTCGCGGGCAAGGGCCATTAGACCCGCAAGACCGTTCGCACCCTACTGCCTTCGACGACAATTTGCTGGACGACATCGCGAAGCAGCGCACGCCGATCATCGAAGGGGAGGCTGCTCCAATTCCTCCGGATGCGATCGAGCTGTTGCTCCTGGTAACGTTGTCGCTCCCGCTCAGAAGTCTGTGCCTCGCGACGCCGACGCAGACCAGCCAACTCATTCTCCGCGCCCTGGTAGTCAAGCACGACTTCGAGAGCTGCCTCCCTAAGCGTCTCCTGATCCCTGCGACCCGCGGCGGCTCGCTCGAGTTGGCCCTGGAGCCGTCTCTCCACCGAGCGCATACGGCTCAGGATGCGACGTTCCGTTGCGGTCAATTCCGCAGCGACGGCGGTCGCATCACCAGCAGCAAGGACGGCGCTGCTAACGGCACCCACCGTCTCGCCGGTAAGGTGGCGAATCACTTCGTCCTCCAACTCATCAGCCCGTCGCGTCGCATACTCGCCGACAGACTGATTCGTCCGTGCCTCGCTCTGATAGTAGCGGTAGGTGTTGTGCGCCTCCTCCCCGTCACGCCGAGTCCAGCGCTGTCGACGAGTGACACCGATCATTTTCGAATCCGTATCGGCACAATAAACCAAGCCGGAGAGCAAGAACTGGGAAGGGCCGTTCTCCTCCTTACTCTGGCTGGCGACGGAGCTGCTCTCCTCAGAAGGACCATTGGTGCGACGTCGCTACGTCGCATCTTGGACGGCACGAAAGTCCGTCTCTCGCACCAGGGCTGGATGGTTACCCGGCACCCGCACTCCAAAACGGCGGTAGGTGCCCAGATAGACGCGATTGCGAAGCAGATCGCGGATAGTGACCATACTCCAACGTCCATCACGACGCGTGCGGTAGCCCTCTTCGTTAAGACGCTTGGCGATGCGCCGAATACCTAGCCCTTCCAAAGAGAGGTTGAAGATACGGCGCACGACCTCCGCCTCATGCTCCACGATCTCAAGACGGCCATCTGGGCCAACGCTGTAGCCATACGGCGGACGGCCCAGCACCTTACCCTGCACCGCACGCTTGCGCATGGCGTCTCTCACCTTGTCGCCCGGCTTAGATTGGGACTGCTGCGCGGTCCACAGACTGACAATATTTGAGTCGTCCATGGCTCCTTCATCGAGCGACACAACCTGGGTGGCGCGAGCGGTGATCTGGAAATAGCTACGGGCAGCCTGGATCCGATCACCTCCGAGGTAGGCGAAGCCCTGGATCACAACCGTGACGAAGCCCTTCTCGGGCTCGTCAAGGTATTGCAGGAGTTGCTGGAACCCAGGTCGTGCTGCCCTTAGATCCGCGTCGAGAAAAGCGGCACTGGGCTCGTAGCCATGGGCATCACAGTAGGTTAGGAAGCCGTCGTTCTGCGCGGAGAGAGAATGCGTGCCCGGCTGCCCCTTTTCGGGGGCCGACTCGCTGAAGTATCCAATCGCGCGCATGAGTCTCCCGATTCAGCAGTCGCTCGAGTCAGCGTAAGAGATCACTCCGGAAGCCCGATTTAGGAGACATGGATGATGCAAGAACACGTGGGACAAAATACGGGCTCGGCCCCCCTTCGAGCCCGCGTAAGAAGTGTCGTCGGCAGCGCCAATCGACAGGAACCACAGACCCCACCTACGACGTTCGCGATCACGATAGACCGCTTCAGACGCTGTTCGTCATAGACGGCAAGGTCACTCGCACTAATATCCCCGCGCCAGCCATCGATCTCTTTTTGGATCGTGGAGGCATCGGCGGCCAGCCCATCACGCTTCCTTTGAAGTTCGGTCTGTGAGGCGGACCAAGTCTCGGTCGTGCCGTTCATCAGAGCCGATAGGTAGTCAAGCGATTGCCGTTGCTCATCCTCGACCTCTAAAACAGCCAATGCCGGGTCCTCAGCCTCCTTGAGCCCCCGGCGCAAGGCGTAGACAGCTTCTTGCTGATTTCGCAGTTCACGCGACTCCTTGATCGAACCGTCATAGAGTTTGGCATCTTCGGATTCGATACGAGTCCGACGTTGGTCCATATCCTCTTCGGCTTCGAGGCGACGTGAGTTAGTTGCGTCCAACAACTCTTGCTGAGAGCGGATCTCAGCCACAAGCGCCTCGTACCAGGGCGGATCACCCAGGTCTTCGTCGATCTCAGCTATCTGCGCCTTGACCCGATCAAGCCGCAGATCCACCTCGTTCAGTTCGGTCAAATCGTCGAGCGCTATCACCCAGCTTCTCCGCTTCGATTAGGTGGACTGAGTGTATGAATGGTCGCTCACCTGCGGCAAGGCCCGAGTTAATGTGACGTTGATTACGTACATTGATGGTGCGGTTAACTCTCCTGCGAGACGGTGCGTATATCAGCCCTCTATACACGGATCCTCCCAGACTGAAGAGCGGTATACGATCCCTTCATGACCCAACGACCCAAGTCTGAGCGCGCTCCGCGGATTCCCGAGGAACGGGCGCAATCCTCGCTGAACTTCAACGTCTCTACGCTACTACAGGAGGCGATTGGGAATCGCCGCGCGTACATCATCACCAACGCACCAATCAACTTCGATGGCGAAACGTCATTGGTCTCCGGTGCCCTGGAGTTGATGCGAACGGACGGATCGATCCTCGCCACTGCACAGATGCAACTCAGCGTGCCGGAATCCTGTTCAGTCTGTCTTGATCCGTTCGAGTTGCCGCTCTCGCTAGAACTACGTGAGGAGTTCTGGCCGGAGATCAACCCGCTCTCCCATCAACCGCTGGACGTGCCGGATGGACGCGAAGGTTTTCCGGTTGTCGCAGCTCATCTCGATTTGTCGGAAGCCATCCGTCAGTATGTAGTAATGGCCCGACCAATCAGCGCACGCTGCGGCGGCGATTGTCCCGGCCCCCCCGCCGTCGCGGGTGTGACATTTCGATTCTCCGCCGACGAGACAGAGGCCGATTGCGAAACGGATTCCGAGGCGGCAGCAAACTCGACGATTGACACTCGCTGGGCCGCCTTGCGAAGGTTGCGTGACGAGATCGAGCCAGATGGCCCCAAAGGTAGCGAGCAAGAAGAGGACTAAATCATGGCTCCGTTGCCTAAGAGAAAATATGCGAAAACACGCCAGCGTCTGCGCCGCCAACACCACCGCCCAGTACGGGCTCAGTTAGTGACCTGCGAGAACTGTGGCGAGGCGCACCAGGCTCATCACATCTGTCACAACTGCGGCACCTACCGGGGCCGACGCGTATTCGATCTGAACGAGGATTAGGTTGTCCCCACCCGATTCTGTGGGAGATGGGGCGCCCCGCGGCTCCGTCGCTTGGCTATTTCCCGGGCAAGGCGCACAACAAGTTGGCATGGGACGCGATCTGTTCGACGAATTCGCGGAAGCACGCGCCGTTTTCGAACAAGCTGACGCTGCACTTGGTCGTCCTCTGAGTGAAATCATCTTCGAAGGGCCAGAGGATGAACTCGTCCGCACGATCAACGCACAACCGTCAATCCTGGTCACGAGTTTAGCTTGTCTGGCAGCGGGGCAAGCAACAGGCGCTCTGGAACAGAGTCCGTCCTTCGTCGCAGGACACAGCCTGGGTGAATATTCAGCGTTGGTTGCTGCGGGCGCAGTGACACTCGCCGACGGCATCCTGTTAGTGCAAGAACGTGGGCGACTAATGCAAGAGGCGTGCGACGCTTCCCCCAGCGGGATGGCTGCCCTAATCGGATTAGAACTCGAGGTGGTGAACGAGGTCTGTGCCGACAGCGGCGCCGAAGTCTGCAACATCAATACTGACACTCAGATCGTCGTGGGCGGCACGCACGAGGCAATCGCGGCGGCGGTGGAGCTGGCGACGGAAAAGGGTGCGCGGCGCGCCATTCCGCTCAAGGTTGGCGGGGCATTCCACTCATCGCTGATGGGCCCAGCAGCGGCGGGAATGCGAACCGCACTCGCCAATATCGAGATCAGCGCACCCGAAGTACCAGTAGTAGGCAACATGACGGCGGAGGTGTTAACCACGACGGAGGCTGTTCTTGATGAACTGGAGTTGCAGGTCAATCACACCGTACGCTGGCTTGATTCAGTGAAAACTATGGGCAACGCAGGAACGGACATCTTCATGGAGATCGGTCCAGGCTCCGCACTAACCGGAATGGTACGAACCATCCTGCGCGAGGCGAACCCA
>CAZZMQ010000011.1:21157-33625 GCA_964655365.1 uncultured Dehalococcoidia bacterium
TCGTTAATCTCAACGACACAACGTCGATCCGCGGGGCAGGTTAGACCAACCATGGCGCGACTCTACCGGCGAGGCCGGACGCGGGCGTTCCAGGCTCTGTTCGAAGCAGAATTCGGTCGAATACCCGCGAACGCGGCTCTGAAGCGCCCCAGCGGTGAACGCTTGAGCGAAGCCGAGTTGGCATTTGCGACCACACTAGTCGCGGGAGTTCAAAAACATCGTTCTGAAATCGATGAAATCATCACCGAAACGGCGCCAACCTTCCCAATCGGGCAGATCGCCATGGTTGACCGAACGTTACTTCGCATTGCGCTATATGAGGTTCTCTTCAATAATGCCGCCGTTCCCATCGGCGCCGCGATCAACGACGCCGTAGAACTCGCCAAGACGTTCGGGAGTGACGCAAGCCGGCGCTTCGTAAACGGGGTCTTGGGGACGGTCAGCCGCCAACGGCTGCCCGATTCGTCACCAAAACCGCCCCCCAATCGAGGTGCGGCGTTGCAAGAGGCGCTGGCAGCGCCGAAGGCCGAAACGGAGGAGCCACATGGCGCTCTTTGATCGAGTACAAGGAATCATCGAGAACCAGTTGGGCGTGGACGCCGATGAGATCAAACCAGACGCGTCCTTTATCGACGACCTGGGTGCAGACTCACTGGACCTAGTCGAACTCATTATGTCGTTCGAGGACGAGTTCAAGGATGAAGTGCCAGACCTGGAAATCTCGGATGAAGAAGCCGAGGGCATCAGCACCGTGCAAAGTGCGATCGATTTCCTCAAGTCCAAAGGCGTTCCCGACTAGATAGCTTCCGCAACTCGGTTGATGTCAGCATAACGCTGCTGCTGCTGCTGCTGCTGCCGCTGCTGCTGCTGCGGATTCAGCAATCACATTCGTTGCCCGCCGTGTCTCACGGCACGTCTACCCCCACCCGTCTGGGACGGCAAACCCGCATGGCAAACAACCCGATTTCTGAAGTGCGGTACGGTTAACAACACAGGAGCGCCCCGGGGGCGTGCGGAACTCCGAAAAACGAGCTCGGAGCGAGGGTTCTCGTGGAGATCTTCGGGATCGGAATCCTGGAAGTGATGGCCGTCATGCTATTGATGGCGATCATCTTTGGGCCACATCGACTGCCGGAAATCGCAAAACAGGCCGGCAGGGCCGTACGCGAGCTTCGTGAATACGCGCGCGATTTTCGCGACGAGTATCTGACCGACTTCGAAGAGGTGCGCGAGGAATACCTGGAGGTCCGCCACGAACTGGAGCAAACGGACAACGAGTTCCGTGATGAGATGAAAGAACTGGATGAAGATCTCCGCACGACGGTGCGCGACGCCGAGCAAGATGCGACAGAAGCTATCAAGGAGGCCGAAAGCGCGGTCAAGGACAGCGAGAGCGCGACACTCGGCAACCAACCATCCACCACCAGGGATGTGGAGGACACGGACGCTGAAGAGAAGCTTGTCGTGCCATCGACTGAGCAGCGGACGAACGACGACAAGGCCACGAGCAGCGATGGCCCTCGCGATCGACGGTTAGGGCGAAGCCGCCGACGCGAATCAACGCAAAGTGCAGCGCGCGGTGAAAATGTAGGACGTCCGGGCAAGGTGATTTCGATTAACCGACGGCGGCCGCGTAAGAAGTGACAGACTAGACCGTCATGGCGTCACAGACGTTCCCCGAAGATCTCGAAGAGGAGGAATTGGTCCCTGAATTGGGAGCAATGACGCTATGGGAGCATCTCGACGAGGTACGCAAACGGATCACAGTTGCGGCACTCACCGTCGTACTGACCACGGTCCTGGCGCTGATCTTTACGAAGGATATTATCGACTTCCTGACTGTGCCGGGCCGCAACGCAGACCCGGACTTCGAACCAATCTTCACCGAGGTGCTCGGCTTCGTTGGGGCCTACTTCAAAGTTGGCCTGCTGGTCGGCATCGCAGCTGCGATGCCGATGCTTATCTATCAGATCTTCGCGTTCGTCAATCCTGGCCTGACCCATTCGGAGCGCAAGTGGATCTTGCCAATTGTGCTACTCGCCTCGCTGTCCTTCGCCGGTGGTGGGGCATTTGCCTTCTTCATCGCTTGGCCACCGGCGCTCGACTTCCTGCTGAACTTCGGGGATGGCGTGGCAGAACCTCAGATCCGGATTAACAACTACATCGATGTGCTCACTCGATTCGTCTTCTGGACCGGCGGCGTCTTCGAAACACCCCTGGTTCTCATGGGATTAGGATTCCTGGGCCTGATCACTGCGGGGCGGCTAATCAAGCTGTGGCGCTGGGCCATCATTGGGTCCTTCGTGATCGCGGCGTTCATCACACCGTCGATCGACCCAGTCACGCAAGCTGCCGTCGCGATTCCACTGATGGTTCTCTACGCGCTCGGGATTGGCTTAGTTAAATTGGTCGAGACACGAGCGCTCGGCAAAATGCCGAATGAGGACGAGCCACGACCTGAACTCGATAACTAAGCACAGTCAGCTATGCATGCGTGACGTAAACCCTGTGGGCAAGTGTATTTACGTCCTCCGGGGCCATCAATGCGGTTGCCGCGCTGCGGACGACGGTAGATGCTCGGAGGGTTAGAATCGGACGTCGGGTCAGCGGAAGTCGTGACTCTATGCAGCTCGAAGAGCAACGAGCGATTGAAGAAAAGGTAGCGGCCTGCGAACTCTGCCGTCTTGCATCCAACCGCACCTTGACCGTACCCGGCGACGGTAATCCCAACGCCGAACTAATGTTCATCGGCGAGGGTCCGGGCGCGAATGAGGACCGCCAGGGCCATCCCTTCGTGGGTCAAGCCGGCAAGCTGCTGGATCGTCTACTCGACGAGATCGATCTGGCCCGAACCGATGTCTTCGTCACGAACGTGATTAAGTGCCGACCGCCGAACAACCGCGATCCGGAGCCGGACGAAATCGCAGCTTGCGAACCGTATCTAGCGAAGCAACTGCGAGGGATTCGACCTAAGTTGGTTGTGCCGCTGGGCCGCTTCGCAATGAACTATTTCTTGCCGCGCGCCACCATCGGTCGGTCCCATGGCCAGGTGGTGCAGTCGGGCGACTGGCTCATCTTTCCGGTTTATCATCCAGCCGCAGGATTACGTCAGACTCGAATGTTGAACGTATTGCGCGAAGACTTCCGCCGTATTCCTGAGATCCTCACGAATGCGCAACGGCCGGTATTGCGGGATCCCGACACACAACTCACCAAGGCTATGAAGACCACTCAGGGCCAGCAGCTTTCGTTGCTTTGAGCCGACTTCTACCAGACAGTGTTCGAGTAGACAGTGTACTTCGAAGCAGCTTCTGCTGTGTTCCACAGCAGATCCCGAACATTCATGTTGCATCGAATGCTCGCGTAGGGAATCAGCCGCGTAGGATGAGCGCTGGAGAGCGACGTCAGTGAACGATATTCCCGACAACGGTGTGCGTGTGATACCCCTGGGGGGCTTAGGCGACATCGGGCGCAACATGATGGTGATCGAAACCAGCGAAGACCTGGTGGTAATCGACTGCGGGATCATGTTCCCGTCGGACGAGATGTTTGGCGTCGAATACATCATTCCCGACTTCGCCTATCTGGAGGAGCGAGCCCATAAACTGCGCGGCTATCTACTGACGCACGGCCATGAAGACCACATTGGAGCATTGCCGTACGTGTTGCCGCGTGTGCCCGCGCCAATCTTCGCCACGCGGCTGACGTGCGGGTTGGTTGAGGTAAAGCTGCGAGAAAGGGCCTTGCGCGACCAGGAAACCATCAGGGTGGATTTGGGGACCAAGTACGGGTTCGGTTCGATCACTGCCGAGTTCTTTCCCGTCGCGCACTCAATTCCGGACGCGACTGGGATCGCTCTGCGTACCCCAGCTGGTCTAATAATCCACACCGGGGATTTCAAAATCGATCACACTCCGGTTATGAACGAGCCAACTGACCTCTCACGACTTGCATCTCTAGGCGAGGAAGGCGTGCGACTCCTTTGCTCCGACTCAACGTACGCCGACCGGATGGGGGCCACCTCATCGGAGCTATTGGTCGGCGAGGCGCTGGAACAGGCGATTCTAGCAGCGCCCGGGCGCGTGATCATCGCAACGTTCGCCTCCCAGATCGCGAGGGTGCAGCAAATCATCGACGGCGCGGAAGCGTCCGGGAGAACCGTGTTCGTTACAGGTCGCTCGATGGAGCGCAACATCAAGATGGCTCGCGAACTGGGTTACCTCCATGCGGCCCAGGGAACGATTCGCAACATCTCGGAGCACACGAGCTTCGCCGACGAGGACGTCCTGATCGTTTCGACCGGGGGCCAAGGCGAGCCAATGTCGGCATTGTCGCGCATGTCAGTCGCCGACCATCGCGATGTCACGATCAAGACCGGCGACACAGTCGTGCTTTCGTCGAGCCCCATCCCGGGAAATGAGGCGGCGGTCAATCGCACGATCGATAACCTCTTCCGCCTAGGAGCGTCGGTCATCTGGACCGGCGGTGGCTACGAAAACGTGCACGTGCGAGGCCACGCAGCCCAAGAAGAGTTGAAAACCGTGTTAAGTCTGGTGAAGCCCGAACATTTTGTTCCGATACACGGCGAGTACCGCCACTTAGCGCTCCACGCCAGTTTGGCGGAGTCGATGAACGTGCCCCAGGAGAACTGTCACATCTTACTCGACGGCTCGATCTTCGAGTGCACCCCGGATCGAGCCGAGGTAGTGGGTGAGACATCGGGAGCATACGTCTACGTCGACGGAGCGTCCGTAGGAGACGTAGACCACACAATCCTGCAGGACCGCAAGCATCTGGCGATGGACGGCGTGGTCACAATCGTCGTGCCCATGAACCATCAGACGGGGCAAGTATCAGGGTCGATCGACATCGTCTCGAAAGGCTTTGTGGGAATGGACGAGTCCCCCGACCTGCGAGGACAAGTTGAGGCGCACATCCGCAGGTCGCTCGATCGCGCCGACAAGTCTCTGGAATGGCACGAGTTGCAAGATACGCTGCGACACGAGGTCTCGGCTTTCTTGTACCGCGAGACCAGGCAACGGCCTATGGTGTTAACGGTGGCTGTAGAGGTCTAACACCTCTGCGAGGGTGATCCGTCCCAAGAGAGGACGGTTCTCCAATGGCGCGTAGCAGAGCCCGCGGACGCGGTCGCAAGACCGCTATGCCCGGCCTCCGCTTCTATCAACGGATCGATCTGGCTGAACAACGTCGGCCCTGGGCCGGTGTTGCACTCGTCCTGGTCGCTGCTTTGCTCGTCAACTGGACAACGGGCGGCTTCAGCATCCTGGGCACAGAGCGAGAGTCGTTCGTGGGAGCGCTGGGAGTTGGCGTCTTTGTCGTCATCGGCAGCGGGTTACTAGCAGGCTTCTGGCTCCTAGCTGGCGCCCGGCGAATCGGAGCGCGGGCCTTCCGCCGCCTACTCGGTATCGCGACCTTGATAGTCGTCGGCATGGGTCTGGCGGGCGCGTTCGAACCGAATTGGAACCTGGGTGGAGTGTCTTTATCTCAGCGCACCGCAGGCGGCGATCTGGGCGATTTCCTGACATCACCTTTCGGCGCCGTTTTGTTGTTGCTAATGGGGTTGACCGGTAGTGCCCTGCTCGCGCCGCTACGAACGCTCGGCGGGCTGCGTCTCATCTGGGGAGCAGCTCACCTGACTGTGCGCAAAACGGCGGATCGGATACCTGATAGTGCTTTGTCGCTTCCCCATCGAAACACTGACGCCGATCCATGGAACGAAGAACAAGGTTGGAATGCGCCAGAAGCAGAACACGACCCAGCGCTCGATGAGCATGCACTGGCATCAATGAGGACCACAGCCGCGAAAACGGACAGTGACGAGATAATCGGGAAGGTTCCGCTTACCTCAACCGAAACGGTTGCCGCGCCCGCAGAACCGACTTCGAACCAAGAAGAAGACGAAGAAGAGACGGAAGGAGAAATGGAAACGGCGCGTCCCAACGGACAGCGACGCCACAGCGAGGACGGCTGGCAACTCCCCGCACTTTCGATCTTGCGCGCGGACACGCCGGTGACTGGCCAGAGCGATGCCCATCGTCAGGGCGAGATCATCGTGGAAACGCTGGCGCAATTCGGCGTTGACGCGCGCGTCGCCACGATCGATGAAGGACCGTCGGTAACGCAAATCGGGATCGAACCCGGTTGGGAGATCAAAACACGCAAAGTGGTTCAGCGTGATGAAGCCGGCAAGGCACTAATAGACGCAAACGGCCAACCGATCACACACGAAGAGGAAGTCTCCCGAACACGCGTGCGAGTCAACCGCATCACGCGACTAACGAACGACCTAGCACTGGCATTGGCAGCCCCATCAATCCGGGTCCTGGCGCCCGTGCCGGGCAAACCGGTGGTGGGGATTGAAGTGCCGAACGCGGAACGGCGCCTGGTCTCTTTGCGCGGAGTGATTGACACGCCAGAGTTTCAGCGCAAGATGCAGGCGAGTGGCTTGCCGATCGCGCTCGGCCGTAGCGTCAACGGGGCTCCGGTCATCGTCGACTTAACGGCTATGCCGCACGTTCTGATTGCGGGCGCGACAGGCGCGGGCAAGAGCGTTGCGATCAATTCCATCATCGCATGCCTATTGATGCATTTCTCTCCGGAAGCGGTGCGACTCGTCCTGGTCGACCCGAAGCGGGTCGAGTTAACGGGCTACAACGACATTCCTCATCTCGCGTTCTCACACGTCGTTACCGACCCTGATGAAGTGGTTGGTGTGCTCGGCGTCGTCGTGGCCGAGATGGAGCGGCGCTACCGCCGCTTCGAACATGAGGGTGCACGCAACATCGCCGCCTACAACGCTGAGGAACGCACGGAAGGAAAGCTGCCCTACTGGGTAGTGGTTCTAGACGATTTGTCCGTCCTCATGATGGTGGCACCCGTCGAGGTGGAGCAGCAACTGGTGCGCCTCGCACAATTAGCGCGGGCAACAGGGATCCATATGGTAGTCGCGACGCAGCGACCATCAGTCGATGTCGTGACCGGACTAATCAAAGCAAACTTCCCCACGCGGATCGCGTTCGCCACAACTTCGCAAACGGATGCCCGTGTAATCATGGATCGCGCCGGAGCGGAGAAGTTGCTTGGCAAGGGCGACATGCTCTTCCAGGGTCAGGACAACATCCAACCAGGACGCGTTCAGGGCACTTTCGTCGCAGACGAGGAGATAGCCGAATTGATCCGGTTCTGGACACAAGATCGCTTCAAACACGTCCCCCGTCCGACGATGGACCATCTTTTGACCGAGGCAGCCGAAGCCGCGGAGGCCCAGACCACAGCCCTCTTGGAGGCCGCCGAGGCAAGCGGTGCAGAAATACTCGACACGATAGATTTCGACGCCCGTGACACACTGTACGCAGACGCCGTCTCATTGGCGCGCCAACACACACGGATCTCGACCTCGATGGTGCAGCGCCGCCTGCGCGTCGGTCAGCCGCGCGCAGCGCGTCAGAATGACATTCTGGAAGCGGATGGCGTAGTGGGAGCAGCCGAGGGTAGCCAGTCCCGGGTAGTATTAATCAGCCAAGAAACCGAAATCTCGAAGACCGGTGGTGATTGGGCCAATCAGAGCGGCTTGTAGTCGGCACTTTCGCCTACATCCCACTCGACTTCGTAGAGATGCTGGCGACCGGACACGCCGCGCAGGCGCCGGGCACCACGATCCAGCCACTGCCATTCAGGGAAACCCCTTTGTACCTCGTCATGAACGGTACTTGAAAGCCAGATTTCTCCGCCGGCTGCTTTGGACATGACACGCTCCGCCATATTCACCGTGCGGCCCAGTACGTCCCCACCAGGACGCAAAATAACGTCACCACGATGAATACCGATACGAATCCGGACGGGCCAGTCGGGACGGAGGGCTGCGTGAGCGACCATCCGCTGTTGAATATCCCAAGCACAGCGCACGGCCTGCGCGGGGTCGGCAAAAACGATCAGAAAACCGTCACCGGTGACTTTGACCTCGAATCCGGCATGCTGCTCAATCGATTGCCGCACGAGAACATTGTGCGCATCCACAATGTCGGCCCATGCGAAGTCGCCGAGAAGCTCGGTGAGCTTGACCGAGTCTTCGATGTCCGTAAAGACAACGGTGAGTGGAGTACCAGAGGCTGGGAAGAGGGCGGCCGTGAGCGCCTTCCCGTCTTTGGGACAGAAGGCAGAATCGGGAGGTGCCTCTTCGCCGCAGAAGGCGCAGATCCGTCCGCCGGGCGCACCGCCGTCGGGTTCCTCCGCGAGGAGCCAGGGAGGAACACTACTGGGGGGATCCATGTCGAAGGGAAGACCACCCGGTCCGCTGACCACTGCACCGTTTCCTTTCTCGCTCAGATTGGCCTGTCCAACGGTTTAGGGGACAAAAAACCCACCTGCCGAAGCGGTGGGGCAACGCGAACTGGCCTCGGCATTATGCCGACCCACAACTAAAGGAAACCCCTGTCGGACATGTTCCACATTCGCATGGCCTGATCTCTTCAGCGCTGCGCGAGCTAAGGATCACAGGGGAACTCTGCGCGGGGGAGTGTATCAAGCCCTTGAAGAGCGGGTCAAAGTTGACGCTCTCCAGAGACTGACATGACACGGTGCGTTTACGTACGAGAAAAGGCTAGTCAGATACATCGCAGACACAGTGCCGACACTCAGTCACCGACCGGCTCCTTGCGCCGCAAGGGGCGGCGATGCCGACCATAGGCCTGATCGGCCCACTGCGGCAAGGCGTCCGCTCCGTCGATCAGATCGCGACGCAGCTCAACAAGCTGGTCACGCAAGAGTGCGGCACGCTCAAACTCCAGTTCGCGTGACGCTAATTTCATCTGCTTTTCCAGATCCTTCATCAGACGCGCCATCTGTTCCTTGGAGTGCCGGGGCCGGTCCGGAAGTGCCGTACCCGACGCAGCACGCAACGGAGCGTATTCCGCATCGTCCTCTGCTACCTGGCGAACCTGGTCTGTGATGTCGCGAATCGCCTTACGGATCGATTTCGGCTCAATCTCATACTTCTCATTGTGAGCGATTTGGGCAGCGCGACGACGGTTAGTTTCGTCGATCGCGCCCTGCATCGAGTCCGTCATCACATCGGCATAGAGGATCGCCTTCGAGTCAACGTGACGGGCAGCGCGACCGATCGTCTGGACCATCGAGCCCTCAGAACGAAGGAAACCCTCTTTGTCAGCATCAATGATAGCGACCAGGCTGACCTCCGGCAGGTCGATCCCCTCTCGCAGTAGGTTGATCCCAACCACGCAGTCGTACACGCCAAGCCGCAAGTCGCGCAAAAGTTCGACTCGCTCAAAAGTATCCATCTCGCTATGAAGATAATGGGCCTTGACACCAAGTTCGCGCAGATAGTCGGCCAAGTCTTCCGACATCTTCTTCGTCAATGTGGTGACCAGCGCACGCTCGCCCCGTTCCACGCGCACTCGAATCTCTTCAATCAGGTCGTCGATCTGCCCGTCGGTCGGCCTCACTTCAACCAACGGGTCAAGCAGCCCCGTAGGCCGAATCAACTGTTCGACTATTTGGCTCGAACGAATCCGTTCAAACTCACTGGGAGTGGCAGAAACATAGATGGCTTGATTGATATGGCGGTCAAATTCCTCGTAGCTGAGAGGGCGGTTATCGATCGCAGAGGGCAAGCGAAAGCCGAAGTCGACCTAGGTCTGCTTGCGGCTGGTGTCGCCGCCATACATACCGCGCACTTGCTGAATAGACATATGCGATTCGTCCATGAAGTTCAGCCAATCCTCAGGGAAGTAGTCAAGTAGTGTCCAAGGAGTCGATCCAGGCGCGCGGCGGGCGAGATGGCGCGAGTAATTCTCGATACCAGGACAGTAACCCGCCTCTCGCAAGGTTTCGAGATCGTAGTGCGTTCGTTCTTCGAGTCGGGCTGCTTCAAGAATCTTGCCCTCGTCGCGAAACTCTCTGAGCCGCTGGGTCAATTCGGATTCAATGTCCTTGACCGCGGCGTCCATCCGCTCATCGCTGGTGACGAAATGCTTCGCGGGATATATGTCGGCACGCTCACGCTCAGCCAGCAGTTCGCCGGTCAGTGGATCCAGTTCGACGATACGCTCGTCTTTGGCATCCCAAAATTCAATCCGCACCGCTAATTCTTCGTAGGCCGGAAAAATGGTCAGCGTGTCACCACGGATGCGAAAGCGGCCACGACTTAACGTCATCTCGTCACGCTCGTACTGCTGGTCGACAAGCCGTCGAAGAATCTGGTTGCGGGGCGCAATTTTGCCTTTCTCTAAGGTCAGTACCATCGACTGGTATTCCTCGGGCTCTCCCAGACCGTAAATGCACGAGACTGAGGCTACGATTAAAACATCGCGGCGCTCGAAGAGAGCACGCGTGGCGGCGTGGCGCAGACGGTCAATTTCCTATTGATATCTGACTCTTTCGCGATGTACGTGTCGGAACGAGGCACGTAGGCCTCGGGCTGGTAGTAGTCGTAGTACGAAACGAAGAACTCCACAGCGTTCTCGGGAAAGAATTCCTTGAACTCGGAACAAAGTTGGGCGGCGAGCGTCTTGTTGTGCGCGAGTACGAGTGTGGGGCGGTTCACCTGCGCGATGACGTTGGCCATCGTGAACGTCTTGCCCGATCCGGTCACACCAAGCAGTGTCTGCTCCCGATGACCTGCATTGATTCCATCAACAAGTTGCGTGATCGCGAGCGGCTGATCGCCGCGTGGTTCAAAGTCGGAAACAAGCTTGAAGTGGTCGGGCACGTACCGCTCCCATATGAGACCACCGTCTCCAAGTGCCCTCCCATAATACCGGGCGACTTGAGGAACCGGAGTGCCTTGCAAGGTAGCGGTTGCGGCGATCAGTCGCTCGGGGCCTGCGATTCCAGAACGGCGCGCAAGATCGCCTCGAGGTCCATGGTGGTGGGGTCACCGACAGCGGTCAGCGTAGCGTCGACGAGGTCGCGCGCCTCGTCCGGACGATAACCGAGTCCCTCCAGTGCAACGATGGCTTCGGCCACAACGCGATCGAGCAGGGGCGGACGAGGCTGCAGCGGTCCAACGAATTGCTCGTCACGCAAGAGTGCTTCCTCGATAACCTTGCCTCGCAGCTCCGCCACGATCTGACCAGCCGCACGTGCACCAACACCGGGAAGCTGTTTCAATGCCGCCTCGTCCTCGTCTTCAATCCAGCGGGCAATCGTAGAGACCGAGGTGTTAAGAGCTTTGGTTGCTTTTCCTACACCCATCCCCCGAACCGTGATGAATTTGCGAAAAAAGTCCCGCTCGATAGGGCGCAAGAAACCAACCAAAACCGGCGTAGGGTTGCGCTCGGAGGCGTGGTAGTACGTAAATAGCTCGATGTTCTCCGGCGGATCCTCTTCAAGCGCACGCATGATGAAGGCTGGTAGAGCAACCTCGTAACAAAGAGCACCAATGTCGACCTCGATCGTGCCCGCCTCGAGATCCCAGTGAGTAATGGTGCCACGAATGCGGGAGATCATAGTGCCCCCGCCTCGGCCGGGGATCGGTTAAGCAGATAGTGGCAGTATGCAATGGCCAATGCGTCTGTCTCGTCAAGCAGCGAAGGGGCGACGACGTCAAGGCCTAGTTCTATCGCGAGCACGGCTGCGATGGCCTCCTTCGTAGCGTTCCCATCACCCGAAATAGCCTGTTTCACCTCTCGTGGTGCATACTCGTGGACAGGCAAGTCATGCATAGCGGCCGCCAAGAAGGCCGCGGCTTGCGAATGTCCCAACGCGAGCGCGGAGCGCACATTCTCCTTCACGAAGGGGTGCTCGATCGCGACGACGGTGGGTGCATGCTTCTCGATCACCGCACCGAGCTCGGTCAGGATGGTGCGCAAACGTTGGGGAGTGGTTGCCTTCGACGAAGATTTAACGACGCCGGTCAGCGTCCCGATCTGGTCGCCGTCCAGGATGAACAAGGCCCATCCCGTGACGCTGAGGCCCGGATCGACACCGAGGATGCGGATGCTGGCGTCCGGATCAGTGCGGGGCATCGCGGCTCACAGATACTTTATGTCTTCACTTAGACGAAAGCCGTTTCGGGAATATCCGCGTTACTGGCAACGTGCCGGACGTCGTCAAGATCTTCCAAAGAATCGATCAGCTTAAGCAAGGACCGTGCCTTGCCCTCATCCAGCTCAATCACGGAGCTCGCCCGCCACTGAACCTCGGCCGCACTGATCCGGACGCCAGCATCCTCAAGAGCTTGGCGAATCTTGTCCGTATCACGAGGGACAGTGATCACTTCTAACAGTCCATCGTCATCAAGGATGTTCTCCGCCCCAGCATCGATCGCTTGCAGTCCGATTTCGTCTGGGTCGTCTTCAGATTCGATATCCACACTGATTATGCCCTGCTGGCTGAAGTTCCAGGCCACGCTACCTATCTCGGCCATGTTGCCACCGCCCTTGGTCAGAGTAGATCGCACTTCGGAGACGGTGCGATTCCGGTTGTCGG
>CAZZMQ010000011.1:33635-35193 GCA_964655365.1 uncultured Dehalococcoidia bacterium
TCGATCAGCAGAGCCACGCCACCAGGACCGTAACCTTCGTATCGCACTTCATCAAAGGAGTCCCCTGCAGCCGCACTGGTAGCACGCTCGATTGCGCGATCAATGTTGTCGCGCGGCATATTCGCCTGCCTAGCCTTGCTAATGGCGAGTCGCAGAGAAGAGTTGTCTTCAGGGTTCCCGCCGCCCCCTTGGGCGGCAACGGTGATCTCACGACCAATCTTAGTGAACAACTTGCCACGCTTGGCGTCGTTGGCACCTTTCTTGCGTTTGATCTGGGACCACTTGGAATGGCCGGACATTAGCACTCCTGGCCGGGGCAACGCGTGCGGCGGCCCCTGATCCACACTCCGGGTGGCGGGCTCGATCGTATCACGCCTAAGTGACCGAACAGCCTTAGCGACAAGGCGTCAGTCGATACCCCGCTGCAAAAAATCCTCACCGAACAGCGCCGCTGCCTCGTCCATTTGATGATGGGCCGTCAGATCGGTGTGGATCGGGGTGATCGAGACGATACCGTTGCGAACAGCCCAGGCGTCGGTCCCCTGACGCACGCGAGGATCTTCTCGGTACTCGAGCCGGCGCAGAATGACACCGCGCTTGTCCTTCTCCTCTACGAGGCGCTCAGTGCTGGCCTGGGCCATGCGACTGACCTGTATTTGACTCAATTCTGCCAACGGCAGATCAGGCACATTGACATTGAGGAACTGTGCTAGACCGGAGGTCCACAGGGAGGCGGTCACGTGTGCCCCTATAGTCGCCGCGTCAGGCAGGTGCTTCTCGTCTGTAGAGGCAAGTGAGACGGCAACGGATGGCATACCGCGGTGATGCCCCTGCATAGCGGCGCCAACGGTGCCCGAGTGGATCGCATCTCTGCCCATGTTCGCACCTGGGTTGACCCCGGCGACGATCATTTGGACGCGCCGGGGTTTGGCATGCTGGCGCAAGCCGATGCCGACCGCGTCGGCCGGCGTCCCATTAGTCTGAAAGGCATCTACGCCAGTGAGGCGACTTTGGACACGCTCAGTCTGCAGGTCAGAATGCAAACTGATCGCTGTACCGGTGCCAGATTGGTTATATGCCGGTGCGCTGATCATGACGTCGGCAAACGGGAGTAGGGCCTCGGCTAGATGCCAAAGTCCGATCGCTTCGATGCCGTCATCGTTCGTGACGAGAATGTACGGGCGCTGGGGACGTTGACCACTGAATTCATTCGCCATGCCCCTAAGTTAGCTGCCCAACGGCCACTGCGTCGTGGAATAAATGTGCCAAGTCAGCGTGGACGTCGCCATTCACTTGGCGATGGCACGTCCCCCAGGCCTCGAGCCGCCTGAACCCCGTTCACAATCGCCTGTCCCACCGCCTGCGCGGCCATCGCTCCAAGCAACGTGAGTAGACCAGGGTGGGCCTCGATCTCGAGATCGAACTGAGCTGTGGCGAGCGCGAAGATCGTGTCGCCGTCGGCGGGTGTGTGTGCGGGCCGGATCGCAGTGGAGAGGCCATCGGTAGCCATGATAGCGAGGCGGCCAACTTGCGCTTCCTGCCCGAGTGCATCTGCTTC
>CAZZMQ010000011.1:35203-38790 GCA_964655365.1 uncultured Dehalococcoidia bacterium
TGTTCAACTTGGCATTGGTGGCAACGACGCCGATCGTGGTGTTCTCTAGCTCCGCAGTCTCAGCGCTGACGCCAGCCTGCATACGTTCACCTTCAGCGAAGTAGTCAGCGAGGGATCGCTGAAGGAGCAGATCTGCGCCCCTGCGCATTTGGCCACGGCGCTTACCACGCGGTCCGGCAATCAAGGCACCCGTACCCGGATCAAAAACGTCACCAACCGCGTTGACGGCCACAAGCGCCCCGACGACGAGAGTCGATTCGTGCTGGATCGAGGCAGTACCGATGCCTGCCTTAAGTAAAAACTCCGTGCCAGCAAGCTTGGCAACCGTGCAGCCTGTACCGGCGCCGACGCTGCCTTGCTCGACCCTACCGCCCTTCGCATTGCGTGTGGCACGTCGGCCTTGATCGACCCCGGGATAGGCTCTACTTGATCCTAGTCCCAAGTCATAAATGACCGCGCCGCTAACGATCGGGATAATCGGCGTGTCGGGTCCAAAGCGAAATCCGATACCGTCGTCGCGAAGCTGATGCCGCACACCGGACGCGGCCTCCAGGCCGTAGGCGCTGCCTCCTGTAAGTATGACTGCATGCACCGAGGAAATGCTGTTCTCGGGCCGGAGCAGGTCCGTGTCTATAGTGCCGGGTGCGCCCCCGGGATTGGTGTACCCCGCGGTCGCTCCGCCATTGATGCGAACAACGGTGCACCCTGTCGCGCGCCGACGATCAGTCCAATGCCCAACCTTAATTCCGGGAACGTCGGTGATGGCGTCGAGTGGGGGACGAACAAATGCTGCGCGGTTGGACATGGCTGGCATTGTACGTGGCCGCAAGCACGGTGAGTCGATTCGCTTCGAAACTTAAAGAAACCTACCGCACCTTATCGGCACCCTGAACAAACCTCATAAGCCTTGGTGGACTAGACCTCAAGTAGGCCCGTTTCACCCTCGTGCTCGTCATCGTCATCCAACTCGTCGTCCGCCCCAAGGCCAACTCCGATGTAAACGAGCCCGGCGATACCAGCGAAGAGAAACAGACCGATCACGGCTATCGGCCAGATGATCCAGGGTTCGAAGCCACCATCGGCAGTGCTGAGATGTTGATTGCCCGCGCCAACATTAATCATGATGGCGTTAACAACCACAAACAGGATGGCGTTGATAGCCATGGCGGGCGCCAATAATGCGCCCTTCAGCCACCAAGGAGCATCTTTTAACCACTGTGGGATGGGGGGCATCGCCGTTCTCCCTACCCGGTCTAGCCCGGATATGCACATCTCAGACTAGGCAGGGGCGAGAGCTGCGTCCAGCACCCAAAGAATCCTTCTGCTCCGACTCCACAGCAAGGTAAAGTCCTCAAACACTCGGAGAAAATGACGCTAAGCGCCCTCATTGCGCACGAGGTAGGGACGAAGAATCGACGGTCGTCATGACGAAGCAATCCATCCTGCGGAGGATATAGGTACAAAATGGCACCGGGTGACGCTCATTACCACCGCTGCCTCAATGTCTTCTTTGATGTGGATGGAACCCTGATCACTTGGGATAACAAAATCCGCCCGTTTGTGCGTGAAGTCTTCCAGCAAATCAAAGATGACGGCCACGACATATACATCTGGTCCGGCATCGGCTTCCGACAGGAGGTCGTAAACCGCCATGAGTTGCAACCCTGGATCTCAGGCCTCTTTCGCAAGCCTCTCTACGATTACAAGAAACGGCTGGCCGAATTCACTTCAATCGAGCCTGACTTCATCGTTGACGATTACCCGGAGATCGTCTGGGAGCTTGGCGGAGTCCAGATTCGTCCGCCGATCTGGCCGATGAAGAATGATACGGAGATGTGGCGCGTCTATGACGAGTTGGCGAAGTACATCGCCAAGCTGCGTGAGGTGGAGATGGGCTAAGCCCTGCAGCTTGAGCGGCCCATTTGTCGCCAGCGATCTCCCTATTCAGCCGCTCCCGTGGCACCATCACCGGCTTCTTCGTCGCTGGTGACCGGTTGCGGACCAACAGCGGCATTGGGGTCGACGGGGCGCGCTGCGGGCTCGGCCAGACCGCGGTCGGGCGGGTAGTCAGCGTGAGTCTCGTCCAGCCAGAGCTTGTCCAGGTGGTGCCCCGACCAGGCGAAGTCGAGCGCAGCTGAGGGAACGTGCAGATAGGGGCGATGGAGGCCGAGCTGGATCCCGTTGGTGACATTTTGGATCCAGAAGGCATCTTCGAGCAAAATTTGCTGTATTTCGTGCGCCTGGTCACGACGTTCGTCCGCACCGATCGTGGACTGCATATCCTCGATCAAGGAATCCACGTCTGGATTAGCGTAACGGCCGAAGTTTTCGACACCTTCACTGTGGGTGGTACGTCGGAAATAGTCCGTGGGATCCGCACTAAGTGGAGTGTGGCCCCAACCAAACCAAGCCGGAAGAGTACCTGAAGCCAATTGCTCGCGGATTTCCGCATAGCTGAGGAATTCCGTATCGACGGTGAGCCCCGTGTTGCGCTCGATCATGTTGGCCACACTCTGTCCAATCCCCGCAAAGGCACCTTCGAATATATCGGCAATGACGAGCGGGATGTCTTGGATCGAATCAGGGCCACCGGCGGCGGCGATCAGTGCCGTGATCTCGGCCAGATCGTTCTCCTTGTCAGGCTGATAGCCGGGCATCATAAGTAATTCTTGCTCTGGTAACGCCCATCCATCCAAGAACCATGGGACCGGCCCGGAGGGGCGGCCATCACCGAGATAAATCCGTTCAATCAGTTCGAATCGGTCGAGAGCGAGGCCCAACGCCCGTCCGACTCGTGGGTCGCTGAGGGCCGCGATAGGGTCGTCGGAACGCGTGAGTTGGAGTTGGACCGGCGTGTCCAACGGGATCTCGAACCGTGGATCATCTGGGAGATCCTCACGGAGTGATTCAACCAAGTTCTTCGTTAGCGGGAAGTCGACCTGATCGAGTTGACCATTGCGGTAGCTCGACTCGATCCCAAGAGTTGGAACCCGTCGGATAATGATGCCATCAGGATAGGTACCATCTCCCCACCAGTTCTCGGAACGAGTGAAGGAGACATCGGCCTCGGAGGCGAAGCCGACCGGACGAAAGGGACCGGTGCCGGATGAGAATTGGTACACGCCCGGTTGATCTCGCCATCTATCAGCGAACTCCAGAGCGCCTTCCGGGCTAACCATCCAGCCCCATGGTCCGGCAATCAGGGTCGAGAGTAGGGAGGCGTCAGGGCCATCTGTCTTGAGTGTGAGCGTCTGCTCATCTGCAGTTTCGATCGCGCTTATCTGAAGCCAGGCATCTCGCCGAAAGAAAAGCAAATCCGGATTGCCGGTGGCATCAATCGCGTCCTGCTGCCGAAGGATGTTGAAACTCGCGTCCGATGCCGTGAATGCGCGCCCAGCAGTCAGATCATCGTCCCAGAACCGTGCTTCAGGACGAATGCTGAAGATGTAGGTTCCAACATCGGGCTGTTCCGGCAGTGACGCTAGATCAGCCTCTAACACACCTTCCGAAACCGACGCAGGGCGCACCAGCCGGTTATAGATCAGGCTGAAGTAACCCTGAGTCTGACGGAACCGCGAGCGATGCGG
>CAZZMQ010000012.1:0-1696 GCA_964655365.1 uncultured Dehalococcoidia bacterium
AATCGTCGTGGAAACGGACTGTCCTTACCTAACGCCCCAATCGCAGAGGGGTACGCGCAATGAGCCAGCCTATGTTGCAGAGACAGCGCGCTACATCGCGGAATTGCGCGGCGAGGATCCAACTGCATTCGGCAATCGGTGCTGGGCAAACGCCACTCGCTTGTTCGGGCTTGCCAAGCGGGAGAAGATGCAGGCGTGACGAGCGTACAGCGCCTCTACGGCCCGATCGCGGAAGACCTCGAACTGGTCGAAGACGCACTCCAGTTGGTCACGCGCTCTGATTTCGCGCCCCTGCAAGCGATGCTCGATCAGGTCCTGCAGCGCTCGGGAAAGCGTCTGCGGCCGGCTATCGCCTTGCTCGCGGGCGGATTCGGGGATTATGAAACGGACAATCAGGTCGCGCTGGCAGCGTCGATCGAGTTGCTGCACACTGCCACATTGGTCCACGACGACGTGATTGACGCTGCAGAAACCCGCCGCGGACGCCCGACGGCCAACTCACTATTCGACAACGCCGCGTCAGTGATGCTGGGCGACTACATGTTCGCGCATGCGGCAGAGTTGGTGGCGCGTACGGGCAATATTGATGTGATCCGGCTTTTCGCAGAGACGCTGATGACGATGGCGAAAGGGGAGCTCGATCAGGACATCAATGCCTACGACACCGACTCCGGATCCATGCGGGATTACTACCGCCGCATCTTCGGCAAAACGGCTTCGCTGTTCGCTACGGCGGGAGCGGGCGGGGCGATGATGGCGTCTTGCGAACGGGAATCGACGGAAGCGCTGCGTTCCTATGGCCGGAATCTGGGAATGGCATTCCAGATCGTCGACGACGTGCTGGACTTCTGCGGGACCGCGGAGGCACTGGGCAAGCCGGTGGGAGGCGATCTGCTGGGTGGAACCTTGACGCTACCATCGATCCTACTGATGGAGGATGAGCCGAAGGAAAACGCAGTCAGCCGCTTGTTTGCGACGGAAGATCAGGGAGAGCGGCAGCGGTGTCTGGCTGAGGCTCTTGATCGTGTCTGCAACGGAGGCATCGCTGAGCGCGCGATGTTAGTAGCGGATCAATGGCGGGACGACGCTCTGCGGGCGATCGAGGTATTGCGGCCGAACGAGCCTCGCGATGCACTTTCCGCAATCGCCGAGTTCGTGACGATCCGAGACTTCTAGGCTAGAGCCGCGGACGGAAATAAAGCGCGGCCGACGGGTGCCTGAGCGGGCATTGACTGTGAAGAAATCGGTTAACTTTTCCTGCGCGGTGGAGCCGAATCGGTGCGGTGGAGCTTGCGCGCTTTGGCGTCGCGGGCCAGTGTGCGCTGCATCTTGGACGCATTTCGCTTGGCGCGCCGTTCTTGGATCTTACGTTCGGTCAGGTCATCGACATCCGCCTTGGACGGCGGGTCTTTACGTCGCTCTTTCTTAACCTGGGGATGCTCGTAGGCCCGCGCACTGCGAGGCAGATACGAAACTTCGGTACCGAGATGCCAGTAGTTGCCCTTGTCCGGAATACGCCGAGCGTAGCCCTTACGCATGATGAACGCGGTGAACTGAGTGGGCATCATGCGCTGGCCGTCCAGGTCGCAGACGGGACACGGTGCGGGCTCATCGGCTTCCCTCATAGGCTTCACGGCCTCGAAGATGCCGTCGCAGTCCTCGCAAAGATACTCATATACAGGCATGAATCATTCCT
>CAZZMQ010000012.1:1706-13212 GCA_964655365.1 uncultured Dehalococcoidia bacterium
CCCATCACCGCGCAGACCGTGTGGCGCGCACTGTATCGACAAACACCGCCGGTTTCACCTCCTGATCGAGTGCCACGTGAACCAGATCCCGTAGATGTGTCTCAAGCTCAGCCCCGAGAACTCGGTCAATGCGCACGCGGGCTACTTCGTCGTAAGGTGACGACTGCAAGAATCGTAACAACTTGAACGCTTTGCCGGAAAGCGGCCGGCCCGGTAGACCGACACGGCAGTCCGGGCAGACAACGCCGCCCAGTAACGGGGCGAATGAATTTTGGTCCAATTCCAGCCGGGAGGCGCACTGGACACAGGCATCGAGGCGAGGTTGATATCCCTGATCGACCAGTATGCGCATCTCAAACCACCGAACAATAAGGTCTATTCCACCGTCGCGATCGATACGGGTCAGGACCTCCAGCAAGAGTCGGTAGAGATCTCCTACGTCACCCGCCGTGTCGGTAAAGCGATCAACGCCCTCGGCCAGATAGAGACCACGGCTCAGCCGATCGAGATCATCATGCAAACCCGGGAAAGAATTTTGGGTTTCGGCTTGGGTGATAATATCCAGATTACGGCCCCGGGCGAGCATCAGACGAACCTGTGTCAGCGGTTCTAGGTGGCCTGCCATCTTGCTGCGCGGACGCCGGAGCCCCTTCGCAACAGCTTCAATGCGACCTAACTGCGGTGTGAAGAGAACGCAAATCTTATCGGCCTCACCGAAACGGCGCTGCCGCAACACAACCGCATCGGTTCTGTAGAGGCGCGAAACCGGCATCAGTTCGGCTGACCGTGACGAGGTGGGATCTCCGCGTCAATGGGAATATTGTCCTGCGTGCTCCCAGGCCCCTTATCGAAGCGCGGATGATCACTGAGCTCGGTGGGCTCCGCCGTAGCGGATTGACCGGTGTTGAGTGAGACACGATGCCGGAGGGCCTGACTGAGAGTACGTTCGTCAGCGTATTCGACGTCGGCACCCACGGGCAAGCCGTGAGCGAGACGAGTGACGCGAACACCAAGCGGTTGGATCACCCGAGCAAGGTAGGCAGCGGTTGCTTCGCCCTCCAAGTTGGGATTGGTGGCAAGGATAATCTCGCCAATCTCGCTGGACTGCAGTCGCAGCAGCAACTCGCGGACCTTGATCTGCTCAGGACCGACACCGTCCATAGGGCTGAGCGCTCCGTGCAAGACGTGGTAGTGCCCGTTATAGCCGCCAGCACGTTCGATTGCGAGGATGTCCAGCGGCTCTTCCACGACGCAAATAATCATGGCTTCGCGGGTAGGGTCGTCGCAAAGGCCGCACGGGTCGACCTCGGTGACGTTTTGGCAAACCCCGCAGAGCTGGATCCGATCCTTCACCTCAAGCAACGCTGCAGCCAGTGATTCAACCTCATCACGCGGGGCACGCAGAACGTGGTAGGCGAGCCGTTGCGCGCTCTTGGGCCCAATACCGGGCAGGCGATGGAAAGCCTCAATTAGCCGGGCTAGGGGTGCCGCGGTGAGAGTCCGATCACTCATCGCCGGGTACGCATGGGAAAAGTATTCATGGTATGGCTAACCTCCGAGACCTGTGCCACCCCGACTGACCCTCACACGCCACCCAAGCCGGGGATCCCGGCGGTGAGCCCAGACATGCGCTCCTGGGAGAGCACTTCTAATTTGTCGTTGGCCTCATTGACGGCAGCGATAATCAGGTCTTGGACCATTTCATGATCATCCGGGTCCAACACATCGGGGTCGATCGTCACCGATCGGAGTTTATGGTCGCCGCCTAGAGTGACGCTAAGAACACCACCACCCGCACTGGCCTCCACGGTAGCCTCTCGCAGCTCGTCTTGAGCTTGACTCAATTGTTCCTGAAGCTCCTGGGCCTGCCGCATCATGGCCGGGTCGATTCCGCCAGCAGTCGCAGCGCCACGCCCGCGCATCTTTTTTCGGCCGGAGCGGAACATTCCGCCTTTTTTCGCCATTTCCGCGCTCCCTTTCTGAGCTTGTCGATCAGCGTCTCTGAATCCACTGAACTGCGGTGAAAAACCGCCGCTGCGCAGCAGGATCAGCGGAGCTAAGCGCCGGGTCCGACCCGTTTAGCGCCCAGTTTCTCCGCTTCTTCAACGAGCGAGATCTTCCGGTCCGTCTCACCTTCCGCCGCGACGCAACGGATCCTGACGGTCCGCCCCAGAACCGAGCAGGTAGCTGTGGTAACGAGCGGCAGCTGTTCCTGAACCATGCCAAGATGAAAGTCGACGTACATAGGCAAGAACTCGAGCACGATCTCGTCGCCTTCAACATCCGCGATGGTGCAAGAGCCGTTGAGGATCCCAACTAATTTGTGCTCACCCTGAGCTTTGAGTTTCTGTCGGATGTCGAAGAGGAGTTGCTCCGGTGGCGTACGCTCCACGGGGACCGGCGGGGGGCGCTGCTCTGGAACGTTCGCGGCGGACCGTGCCTGCCGGCGTGCAGGCCGAGGCTGCGAAGACATCTCGCCGCGACGGGCAGGGGCAAGTTGGCTTCGCCCCTGAGACTGGCGATCCCGATGCCCCTGTGCTCGTTGCATCTGCCCGCTCCCCTGTCGGCTGCCAGACGGACCGCGCGGGCGCGGCTTAGGGACTGGGGAGGGTTGTAATTCCTTCTCAAACACGAGCCGGCCGAGCGCGATCTCGAGCGGTAGCGCCAGGTAGGGGTCGGGACGAACATCAGCTTCATTAAGCGCCTTGAGCGCCGCTACCGTGGTCACCGGCTCGATGCCTTGGACGAGTTCAATGATAGCCCCGCGCTCAGTGTCGCTCAGCGCTAGCGTATCAGCGGCTTCCGATTGAACGAGTAGGCCGTGTCGCAGATGCTCGATGACCTGACGCTTAAAGCGGTGTAGATCAACGGCGTCTTCCTGGACCGCGCCGAGCACGGCCAGCCCGGTCTGGAGATCTTTGGTCAGCGCCGCACGGGCGAGATCCAATGCACGCTTGTCGATGCTGAGTCCGAGCGCTTCGATGACGTTTTCAAAGCTAATAGCGCTGCCATGGCTAGCCCAGACTTGATCAAGCAGGTTGACGGCGTCGCGCGCCGAACCGGTCGCCTCGCGGGAGATAAGTGCGAGTGCTTTATCCGGGATTTCGATGTGCTCGACGTCGGCGATGCGGCGCAGATGAGCCGTAAGGGTTTCAACGCCAATGCGTCGGAAGTCAAACCGCTGGCAGCGGCTGAGGACCGTCGCCTTAAGCTGTTCGGGATCTGTAGTGGCAAGGATGAAGACGACGTGTGGCGGTGGTTCCTCCAGGGTCTTGAGGAGAGCGTCGGCGGCGGCGTCAGTCAGCTGATGAACCTCATCGATCAGGTACACCTTGAAGCGCGCGGCGGAGGTGGGAGCGTAGTTAGCACGCTCTCGTAGATCCCGAATGTTTTCGATGCCGCGATTGGATGCTGCGTCGATCTCATCATGATCTAGGGTGGCTTCGAACTCTCCGGCTGCTTTGTTCGCCAGGTCCCCTTTGTCGCTGGTGGTCGAATTGATAGCGCGAGCCAAGATCCGGCCCACGCTCGTCTTGCCGGTGCCTCGCGGGCCGGTGAAGAGGTAGGCGTGGGAAATCTTGTCTTGGGTAATCGAGTTTTGCAGCGTGCGCACGATCGGATCCTGACCGACGATGTCGGCAAAGTGGTGGGGGCGCCACTTGCGGTAGAGGACCGTCTCAACCATTTTTCACCTTGCCTGGCGAGTATACGGTGGTGCAGGCTTGGGGCTTCTTACTATGTCTGTTGCGTACGAAAGCGCGACCTCGGATGCCGCGAGATCAAGGAAACCCAGGTCGAGCTATTTCGCGATCTCGTTAGCCACCCCCCTCGCTCCAAAGAAACACAAGGCCTTTTCGAGATCCTTATCTCTTTGAACCCCAACAAGGCTTCCGCCTATGCATTGCTCAACCACGCATCCTGGACCGTCAGCGTGCGGCTTGAGGTCGACCAAGACGACGGAGTGCACAGTCTTCGAGTTGGCGCATACGATCGTCGTCGGGTTTGGATTCGTGGTCGAATCCAAGCAGATGCAGCGTGCCATGGACGACAAGCAATGCAACCTCGTCGGCCAAGTCGACCGAGCGCTCCTTCGCCCCGGCGGCGGCAACCGACAGAGCGATGATCAGCGCGCCGAGGTCTTCGACGCCATCGGGGCGACGGATGCCAGGAATATCGATGTTGAAGGAGAGCACATCTGTCGGGTGGTCTTCGCCGAGGTAACGCTTGTTGAGGCGTCGTACGGTAGGGGTATCAGCAATTGTGACGGAGATCGCGCGTGGGTTACGGAGGCGACGGGAACCGAGGGTGGCAATAACGGCGTCACGCAATAAGGCTCCGTCTATGCGGGTAGCGTAGCGTGGGTCGACATCGATCTCGACGACATGCCTGACGATCGTACGTTTGGGCTTCATAGATCAACCGAGGATAGCCGCGACGGCCTCGTCGGCGACGTCGATCAGGAGCGAGGGAACAAGCCCAATGACGAGAATGCCAGCTGACGTCAAGCCCAGCGTGGCAGCCAACGCGGGATTGAGCCGAAAGCCGCCCTGATGCTGGGCGCCCGTGCCGGTCACCGCGGTTGGAGTGTCCCCGGCAGTATCGATGAACATCGCTTTGATCGGCCGGATGTAATAGGCGGCGCTGATCACGCTGTTGCCGACACCGATCGCAGCGAGCCACACGAGATCGCTCTGGACGGCGGTATCGAAGAGGTAGATCTTGCCGAAGAACCCGGCGGACGGCGGTAAACCGATTAGCGAGATCAAAGCGAAGGCCAAAAGACCGGCGAGTAGCGGAGCCCGTCTGGCGAGGCCGCAATACGCGCTGATCTCGTAGGAGCCAGTGCGGTTATAGACGGCGATGACGACAAGGAAGGCCGTTAGATTGGTGACGGTATATCCGGCCAGATAGAAGAGTATCGCGCCGGCGCCGAGTGTGTCACCCCTCTCGGCGGTGATGGCGGCGAGACCGATCAGGATCGTCCCTGCTTGGGCCACAGACGAATACGCGAGCAGTCGCTTCATGTTGGTCTGCTGAATGGCAAGAATATTGCCGACGAACATTGAGAGCGCGGCCAACACCGCAAAGATCGTCTTCCAGTGATCGGCCAGCAGGTCATCACCAAGAGCCTCAAAAAAGACCCGGATGATAATGGCGAAAGCGCCCGCCTTGGATGCGACGGAGAGGAACGCGGCGATCGGGGTGGGAGCGCCAGAGTAAGCATCAGGTACCCACATCTGGAACGGAGCGACAGCGGCCTTGAAGCCAAAGCCGACAATGAGCAGAACGGTGGCGAAGATCAAGGCTTCGAAGATGCCATCGTCACCGCCCGCGATGAAGGCGGCGATGGCCCCGAGATTAGTAGCGCCCGAGATGCCAATCAGGATGGCCATGCCATAGAGCAAAACGGCGGTGGCTATGGCACCAACTAGCAGGTATTTGAGTCCAGCTTCAGAGCTAAATCGGTCCTTGTGGAAACCGACCAGGATGTACTGCGAGATGGAGCTGAGCTCCAGCGCGATGAAAATACCGATTAGGTCACGCGTGCCGGCCAGCAGCATCAGCCCCGTTGTGCTGAAGAGAATTAGGGCGAGGTATTCGCCGCGGCGCGAGGGAAGACGGTCGAGGGTCTCCAATGAAGCCCCAACTGCAGCCAAAGCGGCAGCGCCCAACAGGAATTGGAAAAAGAGCGCAAATTCATCGAAAACGAGGATCTCGTCGAAGGCAGTGTTGCCAAGCTTGCCGTCGACGAGCAGAACTGTGGAATAGAGCACGGCACCGAGCAAACCAGCCATCGCGGTACCAATGAGGATACGTCGATCCTTCACAACGAGGTCCGCGATGAGCAGGAAAGCACCCACGACCATCAGCAGCAGTTGGGGCCCAAGTAAATTAACTTCCCCGAGCATCAGCCTGAGCCTCCACTCGCTCCACCGAGAGCAGTGACTGCGTCGATCCCTTGAGCTATAGGCTCAACGCCCATTTCGAAAAGGTCCATAACTATCTTGGGATAGACACCGATCAAGATGATCGAAGCGGCAAGAACGCCGATCGCGCTGTATTCCCACCAAGTATCGGCGTCCTTGAGGTTGGCCCATTTCTCGTCGCGCGGGCCGAACATCGAGCGTTCCAGCGCCCACATGATGTAGCCAGCCGCCAGAAGGACGCCAGCGATCGCAACGGCGGTCGGTGCCGGATGTTGGCCAAAGGCACCGATGAAAATCGTGATCTCGGCAACGAATCCGGCCAGTGCAGGTAGCCCGAGAGCGGCCAAACCAGCAAAAACCAGGCCGGCCCCAATTAGTGGAAGGTGATGGACCATACCGCGCATATCGCCAAGTTCACGGGTGTGGGTACGGTCGTAGAGCATGCCAACCATGGCGAACAACATACCGGTGATCAGGCCATGAGTGACGAGCTGCATCGCCGCACCGGACATGCCGGTAACGCCGAGCGCGGAAACGCCAAGCAGCACAAATCCCATATGTGAGACGGAGGAATAGGCGATTAGACGTTTTAGGTCGGTCTGGCGAATCGTGACGATAGCACCATAGACAATCGAGACAGCGGCGATGATCGCAATGGCAAGATCCGCGTCGGCGGCGACATCCGGCATTAACGTGAAGACAAGCCGCAGGATTCCGTAGCCGCCCATCTTGAGCAGAACGCCGGCTAGCAAGACCGAAACGGCCGTGGGCGCATCGGTATGGGCGTCGGGCAACCAAGTATGGAGCGGAACGACGGGTAACTTGACCGCGAAGGCAATCAAAATGAAGGCGAAGACTATCTGGAGCGGGATCACCGCGGCAGCAAGATCGCTATCGCGGATGACACGGAAGTCAAAGGAGTCGGCGGAAACACCAAGGACCAAGAAGCCAACCAGCATGAACGCCGAGCCAAAGATTGTGTAGAGGACAAATTTGAGTGCTGAATAGTGGCGTCGCTTCCCACTACCCCAAATGCTGATCAACATGAACATCGGCAGGAGTTCGAGTTCGAAGAAGAGGAAGAAAAGGAGCAGGTCGAGCGCCATAAAGACACCGAAGACGGAAGTCTCCAGGATCAGCAAGAAGGCGAAATACTCCTTGGGGCGCAGGTCAACACGCCAGGAGATCAGAACAGCAATCGTGGTCAAGAACGCGTTGAGCAGGATCAGTGGCATCGAAAGGCCATCAACTCCCAACGAATAGCCGATATCGAAGCCGACGTCGCTAGCGCTGATCCAGGTAAAAGTGTCAGTGAACTGGAAGCCAGTCTGGCCACGATCGAAGCTGACATAGAGGATGAGCGCGATGACGAAGGTCGTTAGCGAGACCGCAAGGGCCAGCCATTTGGCGCGATCCTGCTCGTCTCCCGGAAGCCAATCCAGGGCGGCATGCGTCTTAACACGCTCACTGGGCCGCAGCGCGATCAGAAGCGCTCCTGAGATGGGGAGGAACAGCAGCAACGAGAGGGCCGGGAATCCGTCACCTGACATCCTTAAATGCTCCTTCTCAGCGTGCCAAAAGTCACCCCGCTACCACAACTACCCCCGCTAACGAGGTTGGACTTAATCTCCCGTGTCAATGTGATCGTGAAGTGGAGCATCAGAAAATCACCACGATGCCAAAAATAATGACGCCACCCATGACGAGTGCGGCTCCAGCGGTCTGGACCTGGCCGTTTTGGACGTGTCGGGCGACACGTCCAAAACCAAGCGTCCCTGATCCGGCGAAGTCGACAACGCCGTCGATCGCGACGCGATCAAAAACGGCTGCGGCGTTGGCGAGGCCGCCGTAGAAGAGCTTGCGGACCAGTATGTCTTCGATCAGTACATCCATGTAGTACTTGTTCTCCAGCAACTGGTGAAGCGGCCGAAGCGGCCCATCGCGCAGGGTCGTGAGATCGATCCGTTTCGCTTCGTAGCCGAGATAGGCGATACCAATCCCGGTAAGTGCAAGGAGTGTGGAGACAATGAAGATCGGCGTATTCCAGACCAGCTTGGCTTCCTCTGCCGCCTCGGGTAAGGCGTTAAGCAACCAAGTCTGGATCTCCCCGTCAATCGTGATGAAGCCGGCCACAACGGCCAGCATCATGAGCACACCCATAGGCAGAACCATGCTGCGAGGCGACTCGTGTGGATGGGCGGGATCTTCGTTGCCGTGTTCACCCGGCAGGACCGGCTCGCCGCCACGATAATCCCCGTGGAAGGTCATGAAGATAGCGCGGAACATGTAAAAAGCCGTCAACCCAGCGGCGAAGAGGCCAAAGAAGAAGATCGCCTTGTTGTGGTGCCAAGTATCGATCAGGATCTCGTCCTTCGACCAAAATCCGGCCAAGGGAATGATCCCGGAGAGGGAAAGTGCACCAACGATGAACATGACGTAGGTCAGCGGCATCGAATGGCGCAGCCCTCCCATTTTCTTCATGTCGAAGGTGTTCGTGCTGTGACTCACAGAACCGGCACCAAGGAAGAGCAGCGCCTTGAAGAAGGCGTGAGTAGTGAGGTGGAAGACGGCCGCGGCGTAGGCACCGGTGCCAAGCGCGAAGATCATGTAGGCGAGCTGGCTGATCGTGGAGTAGGCCAACACACGTTTGATATCGGTCTGAGTAACGGCAAGTAAGGCAGCGCCGACCGCGGTAATGGCACCAATCCAGGCGACTAAGTCACTCGCGAGGTGGGAATGTTCCAGCACAGGGAAAAAACGAGCCAGTAAATAGACGCCGGCCGCGACCATCGTGGCGGAGTGCACCAAGCCAGACACAGGTGTCGGGCCTTCCATCGCATCAGGAAGCCAGGTATGGAGTGGAAACTGAGCGCTCTTACCGACCGCCCCGGCAACAAGGCCCAGTGCGAAGAGCGTCAGGGCAGTGTGGGCAACGACCCCCGCGGCAACCAACTCGATCACATCAGTGTTGATTTCGTGAATGTTCAGCGTGCCGCCGCGATCCCAAATCAGGAGCGTTGCCGCGAGTAGACCAAGATCGCCGGTCCGGGTGACAAGGAAAGCCTTCTTGGCTGCGGCAGCGGCGGCGGATCGATGGAACCAGAAGCCGATCAAGAGGTACGAGGTTAGGCCAACGAGTTCCCAGAAAACAAAGAGCAACAACAGATTGTCGGCCATGACGAGGCCGAGCATGGCCGCCGTGAAGAGCGACATGTAGGCGTAGTAGCGACGGAATCCGCCATCGCCTTTCATGTAGCCGAGGGAGTAAATCTGAACCATGAGCGAGACGCCCGTAACGACGACAAGCATGATCCCACTGAGTCCGTCGATACGAGCACCCACCTCAACTGTAAGTGGGCCGGCACTGAAGAGTGTGTGTGGCTCGAAGCCGATCGCGTGGCCTCGCTCGGCGATCACACCGATCAGTGTGACGATGGCGAGAACGAAAGCAACGCCGATCGCCGCGATGGTGATATGCCCAGCCAGCCGGGGGTAACGCCGGCCGATCTCCGGCCGTACAGTCGCCAGCACTATGGTCGCCGCGAAGGAGGCCAAGGGCAGGCAGAGAATCGCCCAGATAATACTTTGAGGGATCGGCTCGTTCATCAGACCTTACGCAGGATTTCTCGGGCAACGTGGGTTTTCGAGTCAGGCACGAGCAGGATCCGTGGCGCATAGTCGCCTTCGCTTGCACGTTCCGGTGGGACCAGCAAGCGCACGGAAACACCTTCCGCGTGAAGCAGCTCTTTCCAGGTTTCGGCGATGTAGCGGTTCGGTGCCCGCATAAATTCAGCCCACATCAGCGCTCACCATTTCAGCAAATCGATATCGTCGACGGAAACCGTATGGCGGTTGCGGTAGACGACCATCGCCAGGGCAAGCCCAACCGCCACCTCGGCGGCGGCGACAGCAACGATGAAGATCACAAAGACCTGTGTCGAGAGTGCGACGTCGGTATCGGAAAAGCGGCTGAAAGCGACCAGGGTCAAGTTGACAGAGTTGAGCATCAACTCAACCCCCATTAGCACGGCGATCGCGTTGCGTTTCGAGAGCGCGATGTAGAGGCCGATCCCGAAGAGGATGGCGGCGACGACCAGATATTCCTCAAGACCGATAACCATCAGTCACCCGCTCCCGGTGCGCGGTCGAGTGAGGCATCGTCAGCTGCGTCCGGTGGAAGCAATCCTTCTTCGAGCAGGCTGGCGTGGTGCAGAGGATCGTCCTCGGGATCTTCGCGGGCCAGCGCAATCGCTCCGACGAGCGCAGCGGTGAGCAGGACAGCGGCAACCTCGAAGGGCAGCACGAATTCATTGATCAGCGATTCACCGATGATGCGGGCCTGGTTGTCGATCGCCTCGCCACGCATCGATCCCCAGTCGGTTTCGAGGCCGATAAACGTACCGACGACGATAATCAGTCCCATCAGGACCAGCGCCGGGAGCCGCATAGCGGTCTCCCCATTATCGCGGGCCGCCCGAGGCGTGAGCATGATCGCGAAGAGCATGAGGACGGCAATCGCGCCGACGTAGACCAAGATCTGAACGACGGCGATGAACTCGGCGGAGAGGGTGAGATAAAGCCCGGCGACGCCGATGAACGACAGAATTAGGAAAACGACCGCGTGAATCAGGTTGCGCGAAACGACGACCATCAACGCGGCGCCGATCGTGATAGCGCTGAGTGACCAAAATGCGAGGTGAAAGCCTACGTCGCTCACCGGCCACCACCGCCCGCAACCGCCTCAGCGCCCAATTCGTCAACGCGGATCGCCTGCGCGGCCCGGAGGCCCCCGAAGCGGCCGCGAGCCATGATCGCGCGTGACGGCAGCTTCTGCGCCTCCGTGCCGGAAAGCCTGGCCCAGAGCACTACAGCAACCCCAGTTAACCCGGCATTGATCAGGCCGAAGACGGGTAACGCAATGCTGGCGTCCCAGCCGTTCTCCAACAGCAATGTGCGTTCGACGGCTGCGGCGACGAGAAAAACGAGGCCGACCGGGACTAGGAATTTCCAGCAGAAGTGCATCATCTGGTCGATTCGCAGGCGAGGCAGGGTACCGCGTGTCCAGATGAAGAGGAAATATACGCCGCCGGTCTTGGCCAGCAGAATGATCCAGGGTGGGACCCACTCATCAAGACCCCAGAGCCACCAGCCGCCCAGGAAAAAGGTGGCGATGAAAGCACTGACGGCAAGGGTGTTCACCACCTCGACGCCGTAGAAGAGCCCGAACCGCATGCCCGAGTACTCGGTGTGATATCCAGCATCGTTCTCCGATTCGGCCTCAGAAATGTCAAGCGGCGTACGGTTGAGCTCGGCCGTGGCGGAGAAGAAGAACATGAAAGCAGTCATGGGCAGCATGAGGACAAGGAACAAATCCTCGGACTGCTGCCACTCAACGATGCCGTTAAGTGACATCGTGCCAGTGAAAAAGACGACCGTGAGCAGCGCGAGCACCATGGGTACCTCGTAGGAGATGGACATGGCAACGACGCGCATCGCACCGAAAAGGGCGTACTTGTTGTTGGACGACCAACCGGCAATGAAGATGGCGATCACGCCGGTGCCGGAGACAGCGAGCAGGT
>CAZZMQ010000012.1:13242-13574 GCA_964655365.1 uncultured Dehalococcoidia bacterium
GAGATCGGCAATCTGCATGTTCGGCCCGAAGGGAAGGACTCCCCAGATCAGCAATGCGGGCAGGAAGATCAAAACGGGCGGGAGTAGGAAGAGATACTTATCCGCGGCGCGAGGGCGCAGCTCCTCCTTAAGCACCAGCTTAATGGCGTCGGCTACGGGCTGGATGAGCCCCTTAGGCCCGACACGGTTGGGACCGTAGCGCTGCTGAAATCGCGAGATGACCTTGCGCTCGACCCAGATCAGCATCAGCAGGGTTGGCCCGACAACGGCTAGGATGCCCAGCGCGCCGCGCAGGCCGCTGAGGAGCGATGCCAGCCAATCGGCACCAATCC
>CAZZMQ010000012.1:13584-13983 GCA_964655365.1 uncultured Dehalococcoidia bacterium
ATCCAACTGGTGATCTCCTCGGAGAGGCCTGAAAGATCACGCAAGTCGTACCACTCGGCGAGAGGCGTCATCGATCGATCTCCCCCACGACGATGTCTAGCGAGCCGAGCGTGACGATGGCATCGGCCAAGGAGCCGCCCAATGTCATCTCCTTGAGCACCGTGAGGTTGATGAGGCTAGGTGGCCGACAGTGGAACCGGAATGGGGCAGGACCTCCATCGGAGACGAGATAGAAGCCGAGTTCACCACGGGGTGACTCAACGCGAGCGTAGGCCTCGCCAGGATCAGGCCGCAGGTGGAGTGGAACGTCGGTCAGCCATGGTCCGTCGGGGATGTTGTCGACAACCTGATTGAGGATGCGGATGCTTTCCTTTACCTCGGCCATTCGAACAAGGAAGC
>CAZZMQ010000012.1:13993-19070 GCA_964655365.1 uncultured Dehalococcoidia bacterium
CGAGCCGCGCAGGATAGGTCCGCTGAGCGAGGCGTTGACGGCGTCGGCGGCGCTTATCTGACCGACGCCGCGGGCGCGGGCGACCTAGATCTCGTTGCCGATCTGCATGCGCTCGTAGTCCTCGATGTGCCCCGGCATTTCGTCGAGGAAGGTGCGCACGGCAGGCAACAACCCCTCGGGCAGGTCGAACGCCACGCCTCCAACACGCATGTAATTGGTCGTCAGGCGAGCACCGCATGTCATCTCGAAGAGGTCCAGAACCTTCTCCCGCTCGCGAAACATGTGGAAGAGGGGAGTGTGCCAAGCACCGCAGTCATTGACAAAGGTACCGTTGGCCATCGCGTGGCTGGCGATCCGCTGTAGCTCGGCGAAGAGCACTCGGATGAATTGCGCTCGTGGAGGCACTTCGATTTCGGCGAGCTTCTCAACGGAGAGGCAATAGGCAAGGTTGTTGGACATCGCAGCGAGATAGTCGATGCGATCGGTAAACGGGATGTTCTGAGTGTATGTGCGCTCTTCGGCCAACTTCTCCATCGAGCGATGGAGGTAGCCAATGATCATTTCGGCGTCGCGCACGATCTCGCCATCAATCTGGATCTTGAGGCGGAAGACACCGTGCGTGGAGGGATGCTGTGGACCGAGGTTGACAGTGACCGGCTCTCGCGGGTCATAGTCGGTGTCGGTAGGGGACAGCGTCATGCCTGCTCCTCTGTCGCGCTACCGAGGACACGCGGCATCTCACCCGGAACTGGGACATTGCGGCCGGCCTGGTTGGGGTGGACGGGCCGCTCGCCGACGGAGCCGGGCACGGGCCAGTCATTGTTTCCGGATTCGTGGCTAAAGCCGGGCAGTCCGGCGGTCAGGTTGCCGGGCATCTGGATGAACGATTTACGCAGCGGGTAACCGGGGAATCCATCCCAAAGAAACATGCGACGCAGATCATGATGACCGTCGAAGCTGATCCCGAAGAGGTCATAGATCTCGCGCTCCTGTAGATGCGCTCCCCTGAAGATCGGTTCGAGCGACGGGACGTGAGGATCGTCGTATCCACCAGCGCTGACCTTGCAAGCAATGATTTGGTTCAAATCGAGCGACTGCAGATGGTAGACGATTTCGAGTTCGCCATTGTGGTCAACGGCAGTCAAATTGGACAGGAAGTTGAGGTCCAGCGCAGCATCGTCGCGCAGGAACGTAGCAGCATCGATCAGGTGGTCGGCACTGAGTTCAATGTAGGGATCACCACCGCCAGCCGAGTTCAAGCCAATAACGCTCCCGGGGCAGGCACTGTTAAGCCGATCGGCGACGGTTTGCGGTTCGAGCCAGGTAGTCATGTCGCTACTGCCACTCCAGGGCGTGCTTACGCCACTCGTAGACGAGGCCAAGGAAGAGCGTAGCAATGAAGATCAGGCCGGCGACGAGTCCGAAGGTGAGGACGGAATCCAAGGCCACAGCGAGCGGGAAGAGGAACATCACCTCTACGTCGAAGATGACGAAGATGAGAGCGATCAGATAGTAGCGAAAATTGAACTGGACCCAGGTGGGGCCTTCAGTCTCGACGCCACACTCGTACGTGTCTTCCTTGACAGCGTTCGGCAGATTGGGCCGGATCTTAATCCGGCCCAGAGCCCACGACGAGATCAGCGGGATCGACGGAAAAATGATCGCGAAGATCAGGAGGATACCGAGGTGGCTGTACTGCTCAAGGACCACGGCGAGACGCCCCCTGTTGTCGCCGGTGACATTGTGAAATCTGTCGCGGAGTATACGACGGCGACTGGGTAGGACCAACCTACGTGAGGGGAGCTAATCCATGACGGGAGCTAATCCAAGGTCCGGGATGGACCCAGCACCCTGGCACTGGCGTAGAACCTGGCGTCGCTGCCCGGCTAAAAGACGTGCAGGGTACAGTTGGGATCCCAACGCCATTAGACGCTTGACTTGAAGGACAAATTCGCACCGACTGGCGTGCCCGGGAGAAGAGTATACCGTCGCGCACCGACGCTACTCATGTACCGTAGACCGAAGAAATGGGAGCGTTTAGCGTCGTCCCATGCTCATCGACCTCCACAATCACACTTGGCCAAGGTCACACGACTCGGTTCTGGAGCCTGCCGATCTTGTCGATCGAGCCCGTGCGGCCGGCGTGGATGGGATCTGCCTGACAGAGCACGACGCCGTCTGGAACGAAGACGAGGTTCTGCGATTAGGCGAGGAAAAGGGATTCCTGGTAATCCCCGGCGTCGAGATCAGCACCGATGATGGACACATCCTAGCCTGGGGTGTCGAGAAGTACGTCTTTGGTATGCATCGTGCAGAACGACTGGCAGAGCACGTGGAGGAGAGGGGTGGCTGTCTAGTGATCGCGCACCCTTACCGTCGTCAGTTGCCCTGGAAGGACGATGCGGAGGAGTGGATGAAGTCATTGACCCAAGCGGAGCGTAATCCAGCCTACCAGTGGTGCGTCGCTGTCGAGGTATTGAACGGACGAGGCAGTGAGCGCGAAAACCGCTTCAGCACTGAGCTGCAGGCGCAGATGGGACTACCCGGCACGGCCGGCACCGACTCGCACGCTGTGCACGACATTGGCAAGGTGGCAACGTATTTCGAAAGCGACTCGATCGAGAACTGGCACGATTTAGTCCGGGAGCTAAAAGCAGGCAATTACTGTGCAGTCGACATGGAGACCGGCAAGGAATATGCCGTGCCAGCCGGCAAGGTCTATTCACCCCTAATCCAGCGGGCCAAATAACCTCTCCCTTAATCCAGCCTTATCGGCAGGCTCCTGGCGCGGAAGCCATCTTTCAGCACGCCGGCAAGAACAGACGCCGGGACGCGACGATTGAGCAGGTGCTCCAAGTCAGTCCTGGCGAGACCGCGGAGTTAGCGACCCGGGAACCGTTAGACAGACAGTTGAGCTCCGTCTCAACGGCAGCAGACTTCTTGATCGCCCAACATCGAGCAGGCACATGCGCTGACAGCGCCCGTACGCGTATCGGAGCGAAGTTAGGAGACCAACTAGTCGCGACGCTGGGGATTTCAGTCAACAACGAGAGAGATTCCGAAGCTGACAACGCTCAACGCATTGCTGGAGATGAAAACTCTGCTGAGCAACCGCGGCTATAGGCGCTCTCAGCGCATATGCGATCTGAAGGGTGGCAATCGATCCGAAGATTAGTCGGTTGGTGGATGTACCCAAGCTCATCGGCTCGGCCTCCCGTGCCGAGCGCCTCTACACGGCCGATTGATATCCTCTAGCACTCTATCGTAGGCTCGTTGACCGCAGTTTGAGCGGTCCGTATCCTCGGCTCGCTCTTAGGACTGACGACGCTTGGTCGCTCACGAGGCAACCGTGGCAAGCCCGAGCCGTCGACCGACGGCTCTGTGAAGGAGTGAGGAATGGCCGAAGAACCGGAATTCGAATCCGTGATCACGGATGAGATGCGCGCCCAGATCGGCGTCGAAAGCGACACGACAACCAGCGAGGTGACGACGACAAGCGTGCGTATGTTCGCCCGGTCCGTAGCCTACGAAGACCAGGTGTTCTACGACCAGACCGTCGCGAAAGAGCGAGGCTTCAAGGATTTGCCTGCGCCTCCCGGCTACCTGGGCACACCTGTCTTCAATCCGGTCAACTCGGATCCCACATTTGGAGCGCAGCGCGGACGCGGTCCGCGGATCCAATCCCCATACACGCTGGTGCTCAACGGTGGAACGGACGTGGAGTACTACGACACCCCGATCACCGCGGGCGATACGCTGACATCATCGTCGCAACTGGAGGCGCTGAATGAACGATATAGCGCAGCCCTGGGCGGCCCTATGCTGATCCAGGTGACGAAGACGACAGTCAAAAACCAGGACGGTACAATAGTCGCAGTGATGCGTGGAACCGGGATCTCTTACGGCCCGAAGCGCGACGGCTAGCCCCGATCCATCGAAGCGCAAGAGCAGAGAAAGGCAAGGCCCATGCCTGAGCAGGCATACTTCGAGGACTACAACGAAGGCGATTCAATCCCGGAAGTGCGCAAGAACCCGAGCACGCAGCAGCTGGTGCAGTGGGCAGCGGGCTCGGGAGACTTCTACCAGATCCACTACGACCAGGACTTCGCGCGGGATACCGGTCTGAACGGAATCATCGTGCACGGTGCGCTGAAGCATGCCTTCCTAGGCGACCTGCTGCATCGATTCGCCGGTGCCGAGGGTCACGTCAAGCGAGTGGCCTGTTCATACCGTGGGATGGACGTGCCAGCCAAGGAGTACACGCTCAAGGGTACGGTGACGCGCAAATACACGGAGGGCGAAAAGAACTACGTGGAGCTCGAGATCTGGGGCGAGAACGCCGACGGTCAGAAAACGACGCCGGGTACCGGAGTGGTCGCACTGCCATCGCACGGCTAGTTCGCCCGAGGCAGCCCCACTGAGCGCCTGGGCTGCAAAACACTGGAACCGCGATAGGAGATCGCCATGGGGTTGCTCGACGGAAGAGTGATCGCGTTAACGGGTGCGGGACGTGGGATTGGCCGTGAGGTAGCGTTGCTAGCCGCAGCGGAGGGGGCCCGGATCATCGTTAACGACGCGGGCGTGAACCCCGACGGAACAGGGCACGACGGCGGACCCGCTGATGAAGTGGCAGGCGAGATTAAAGCCGCGGGCGGAGAGGCGGTGGCAAACTTCGCGGACGTTTCGACGATGGATGGTGGCGAGTCAATCATCCAGCAAGCAGTCGACGAGTTCGGCCAGATCGATGGGTTGATCAATCTTGCCGCGATTCTGCGCGACCGCATGGTCTTCAACATGACCGAGGATGAGTGGGATGCAGTTCTTAACGTCGATCTCAAGGGACACTTCACTACTATCAAACCTGCCTCAGTAATCTTCCGCCAGCAGCGCTACGGACGAATCATCAATTTCTCGTCGGTCAGCGGCCTCCAGGGTAACCCCGGCCAAGCGAACTATGGCGCGGCCAAAGCCGGCGTGGCGGGTTTATCCCGGGTCGTTGCTCGTGATCTAGGCCGCTATGGTGTGACCTGCAACACAATTGCGCCCGGGGCGATGACCCGACTGACATTGGCCGTGC
>CAZZMQ010000012.1:19080-34537 GCA_964655365.1 uncultured Dehalococcoidia bacterium
CACGGCGAAAAAGCGGGCAGCAGCAGGAATCGGTGGCGGCAGGGAAACATCCAGCGACGTCGCGCAGAATCGCGGCAAGGAGGCGGCGCTGGCGGAACGGGGCCCCGCTCAGGTGGCCCCAATGGTCGTATATTTGCTGCTAGACGAGGCCTGGAACATCAACGCCCAGACATTCGCGGTGGCAGGTGGCCACGTGGGCTTGTTGCCGCAGCTCTACCCGCCGATGAAGAACATCTTCAAAGAGGGAACCTGGACACTCGAAGAATTGCGACGGCTGGTGCCAGGACAGCTGATGGCCGGCGTGGAGAATGCCGCACCGCCGCGGCCCGACATCGAGGTGCCTGGGCGGAACTAGCGACTGACGAATCCGCCGGGATGCGTGAGCGCGCTAGCCAGCGAACGCTAGTTCGCTAGGCGAACGACCTCCATGCAGTGGAAACGGTGTCGACCACGACGGGAACGACCTACATCTCGGAAACCTGCGTTGTGGAAAGCACGCTGGGCGCGAACGTTCCAGTCCAGCGTGTGGAGGTAGATCCGGTTCAGGCTAGTCGTGCTAAAGACGTAGTCAACGAGTAACCGGACCGCTTCTGTGCCGAACCCATGTCCCCAGTAGTCTGGGTCTCCAATCGTGATTCCCAACTCAGCCTCGCGGCGTGCGAGGTCAATGTTGTAATACATGACATTGCCGATATGGTTCCCTTCCGGGGTCTCCACGGCAAAGGTACGACGCAAGGGATGGGGATTTACCAGCTCCTCTCGAAAGGCACGCAGGAAGTCCTCATAGCGTTGGGTGATGGGGTGAGCGGCGTCATAGCGAGCGAGTGCTTCGTCGCGACGCCAAGCATAGTCGGCCAGAGCGTCGTCAATACGTTTGTGCCGGAGTAGAACCTGCTCACCGACCGCAATTGATCCGTCCCTGGTGAAGGATTCTCCTAGTCTCTTCTGCGTGGTAGTCATGATTTGCCAGGGTTGCCGGGCGGCTCAGTCGCCGACGTTCGTTCAGCCAACAGAGTAGCGGCCCGTTGCAATATTTCGGCGCTGTTCGCGTGCGTAACCCGACGCAAAGCTTCGCCGAAGGGAAACCACTCCACCGTTATGTGTTCGTCATCATGGGCAGAAATGTCGCCGCCGATGGGTCGCATAAGCCAGAAGTGAACTTGCTTGTGGTACTTGATATGCACGCTGGGGCGCGTAAACCAGTATTCGATTGTGCCGATCTTGTTCTCCAAGGCGACCTCCAGACCGGTCTCCTCGCGAACCTCACGCAGAGCCGTCTGCTCAATCGACTCGCCCTCGTCCGGAGTGCCTTTGGGGAGGCCCCAGATGCCGTGAGGGGTTTGAAGCAACACAACCTCAAGGCCGCTCTGGCCGGAGCGGTGGACGACGCCGCCGGCTGAGATGGCTTCCCGCACACTAAAGCCTCCGCGAGCTGCAGTGCGGTGTGGCTGTGCAGCGGAAGAATGGCGGTTCGGAATTCGGCGGGGCATTGATCCGTTCGTAACGGCGAACTGACTCTCGTCTAATTGTTGCGCGTCACGCGCCAAAACCCAAGGCGTCGTCTGTGAACACAGCAGTTTCCAGGGCATCTTGAACGACCGCGCGGACCGAACCATCAGGATGAGTTGAAACACGCTCGAGTTGCTCGGCCGCCTCGGGGCCACCGATCTCGCCTATAGCCCCGATCGCGGCGACTAGTACGTCGAGGCTCTCATCCTCAAGCAATTCGCTGAGGGCAGGTAAGGCATCTTCATCCGCGATCTCACCGGCAGCAACAGCGGCCGTGATACGTTCATCATCATCCATCGCCGCCATCGAGTTTTCCAGTGTGGGGATCCAGTAAGCGTCCGCGGTGCGACCCATAGCTTGGATGGCACCAATGCGCTGGATGTCGTCGTCGGCTTCGAAGAAGTCGAAGATGAGGTCACGAACCCACGGCTCATCAATCACGGCGACGCTCGCCAGCGCAGCAGCCCGTACGACCGTCTCCTCGGCGGAATTCTCGGCGATCGAGTGCAGCCCATCGATTACGGCAACGCGGTCGGCATCCCGCAACTGACCAAACTCAGCCCTTAAAGCGACTGTACCGAGCGCCACGACAGCCTCATTGCGAACAGTTTCTGCCTCGTCGTCAATAGCGAGAGCCAGCAGCGGGGCGATACTCTCGCGCTCTTCGTTGTCAGCGAGCCCAGCGGCTGCGAGAGCACGTACCATCGGATCCTTATCCGCGAGGACGCCGATGCAAACGATGCTGTAGTCGAGCAGGGGACGCGCTTCCTGCAACTGGATCAGCCGCTCAAGCAGCGCGAAGCGTTCCTCAGAACCAAGTTGAAGGAATGCGACAAGGAAGCGGTTCGATCCGACACGGTCGAGGTCACTAAGGGCAGCGATGTCATCGTCGCTGAGCTCAACAGAACCGTCGGTCAAGCGCTCAAACGCGCGTGCTTGGGCTTTGGCTCGGTCAGTTGATACAGATTTGGTCATACGCTCATTCTATTAGCAGCGAGGGGCTGGCGCAGATTCAGAGGGATCAGCCCAGGCGACCGGGAGGCCAAAGCTGCGCCAAGGAAGCCGATTCGCTTTGTGCTTGACGGGTCATGAGGCGCTGGATGGCGTGGCTCGGCGCGAGAGCGTCAAAGAGAACATCGTGCATAGCCTCAACGATTGGTAGCTCGATCTGGTATTCGCGAGCGAGATCACGCACGGCCCGAGTTGTTTCGACCCCCTCCGTGACGTGGACAGTGGCGGCGAGGATGTCGTGTAGATACTCACCGCGGCCTAGTTGCTCCCCCAGTGAGCGGGTGCGGGAACGAGGGCTAGCGGCGGTCGCGATCAGATCGCCGAGGCAGGCGAGACCCATGAATGTGAGCGGGTGTGCACCAAGTGCCAGACCCAACCGAGCCATCTCAGCTAGGCCGCGGGTAAGGAAGGCAGCGCGGCCGTTGTCGCCGATGTTGAGCGCATCGCCGATGCCAACGCCGATCGCTACGATGTTCTTCAAGGCACCACCGAGTTCGACACCGACAACATCCTCGTTCGTATAGACGCGGAAAGTGGGACTCATCAGCAGATCGCGCAGCCGTTCAGTGGTAGCAGCGTCCGTGCTGGCGAAGACAGTCGAGGCAGCCTCGCCAGCAGCAATCTCGCGTGCCAGATTGGGGCCGGAAAGCACAGCGATTGGAGCAGTGCGGGCGACCTTATCAAGCTCGTCCGCGATGACTTCCGACATACGCTGGTGCGTTTCGAGTTCAATCCCTTTGGCCGCACTAACGATCGGTATGTTGGCAGGCAAATAAGGGAGTACGTCGCGTAGGTTTGTACGTAGAGTTTGGGCAGGGACGGCCAAGATGAGCGCAGTAATCTTCGACGGTGGATCGACAACAAAGTCGATCCTCTCCGGCAGTACGATTCCGGGCAATAGGCGATGCAGTTCCCGTGAACGTGTTAGTTCAGCAGCCTCTTCAGGGCCTCGACAGAGAACGGCAACCCTCGAACCAGCCCGGTCGAGCTGAATCGCGAGAGTGCAACCCCAGGAAGTGGCTCCTACTACGAGGACAGGATCCAAAGAGCCGGCCATCGTTAATCTCCGGCTGTCTGCGTGCCGACGGGCGACCGGTCCTCGCCAGGAGCATCCGCATTCGGCTCGGTCTGCCCGAGAATGCGCTCCGTACCGGCAAACAAACGCGCGATATTGTCCCTGTGCGCAAAGGTGACAATAAGCCAGGCGCCGACGCTGAAGCCAAGATAGGAGTCCGCATCACTGGTATGCGCGACGGACAGCCCGTGCAAAACGGCCCCGACCGACATCCCAAGCAAGACAGAGAGCGACATGATGCGGGTCAAGCCAAGAACAACGATGGCCACACCAATAGTAATCGCGGCGCCGGGCGGGGACATGACCAACAATGCGCCGAAGCCGGTCGCCGCCGCCCGCCCTCCACGAAAATTTGCATAGATCGGATAGATGTGGCCAACCACAGAGGAAAGGGCGGCGATCACTTCAGTGGTGGGACTGTCGAATATGGTCCGCACGATCAGGACGGGAATGACGCCTTTGGCGACATCGATGCCGAAGACTAGGACAGACCAGCGCAAGCCGAGACGTCTAAAGGCGTTAGTGGCTCCAATCTTTCCCGATCCGCCCGACCGTACGTCGACGCCAACGAGGTATTTTCCAACCCAAAGGCCTACGGGAACGGAGCCAATCAGGTAGCCGATGCAAACACCAACGATCCAAGCCTCAATCATTTTCGCCAGTCCTCGAACAGGTAGAGCCGTGGCGGCTGACGGGGGGCGGCGGTGAATCCAGGTTGGGCACGGTAACAACAGGCGTCTCGTGGTCTTCGGCCGTAGAGCTGAAACCAGCGATAGGCTCACCGCGCTTGCGGAAAACGAGCTTGAGCGAAGCGCCCTGGAAGCCGAACTCGTCGCGAATACGACGCTGGAGGTAACGCTCGTAGGAGAAGTGAATCGATTCCGGATAATTGGAGAAGAAGACGAAGGTCGGCGGCTCCACACCCACCTGAGTGGCATAGAAGATCTTGATCGGGCGACCCTTGACGGCGCTGGGGGGATGATCGACCACGGCGCGCCGGACAGCGGCGTTGAGTCGACCTGTAGGGACGCGGCGACATCGCTCTTCGGCTGCACTGAGCGCAACCTTCAGGACATCTTCTACGTGGCGTCCTTTCAAGGCCGAGATCCAGACCACCGGCGCCCAAGGCACGAAGCGCGATCGCCAGCGCAGTTGACGCTGGCGACGCTCAGTCAATTGTGCATCGCCGTCGAGCAAATCGAGCTTGTTCATTACGAGTACGACGCCTTTTTTAGCTTCGAGTGCAACCTGGAGAATATGCTGGTCTTGGGCGGTCACATCGACCCCCACGTCGATCACGACGGCAACGACATCAGCCCGAGTAACCGCGGCGGTCGCACGTCGCACGGAAGCGCGCTCAGGACCGTGGAGCACTTTGCCACGACGGCGAATACCGGCCGTATCGACCAAAACCAAGTGCTGATCCTCGAAGGTGACGGCTGTATCCACCGCGTCGCGCGTTGTGCCAGCGAATTCGCTGACGATCATACGGTCCTCGTGCAGAATCGCGTTGACGAGAGAGGATTTGCCGACGTTGGGGCGCCCTACGATGGCGAGGTTACAGGCCAGGCCGGCAGGGTTGGTGGATGCCGCTGGCAGCCGATCGGTGACGATGTCCAGTAGTTCTCCCACGCCGCGTCCGTGGTGCGCGCTAATGATCTGCGGAGCACCCAGCCCGAGGGCATAAAACTCGGTAGCGGTAAGCGCGAGATCACCGTTGTCAGCCTTGTTGGCGACGACATAGACAGGCTGTGAGGCCTCCCGCAACAATGCCGCAATGTCATCGTCGGCCGCAATCGGGCCGGCTTGCACATCGACAACGAAGCAGATGGCGTCGGCTTCCTCCATAGCGCGTTGGACCTGTGTTTCGACCGGGCTGGCATAGGATCCTTCGAGCTGCTCGCCCGAAATCCCCCCGGTGTCGACGACACGGAAATTGTGCCCATTCCACTCGGCAATATCGTAGTTGCGGTCGCGCGTGGTACCAGGCTCATCCTGTACAATCGCCTTACGGCGTCCAACGATGCGGTTAAACAGCGAAGATTTGCCGACATTGGGCCGTCCCACGAAAGCGATGAGCGGAAGCACCTCGCTGCTGTCGTCGTCACCGTTCATCGCTCGACCAACGGTCATGACTCGGGTGCATCCGCAGGTGGATCTGCTTCGGCGTCTTCGTCGGTTTCAACGGGTTCCGTCGGTGGCGGGAGCAAGGCCAGCCTGATCAACATTGTCTCAGGGTTGACCGCAACGACCTCCGTCCCGCCGAGGAAACCCACTCGGACCGTTAGTCGGTGGAGACCACGTTTAAGTCCACGGACGTCGATGGTCGCTCGAATATCGTCGGCGGTGAGGTCGGACAACGTTGGGGCCGGACCTTCGACAACAACTTGGATGGTACTCAACTCCAGGGAGGCGGCGAGTTCTGGCGCGAGCCCGGTGACAATGATGGGCACGTCAAAGCTCGCCTGTGCGCGAACCGGTTCGATCGTGATGGTGATCGTCACGAGGGACTCAGCCTCCAGTGTGAAACCTTCCGGTGCAAGCACCGATGTCGTCACAACGACGTCGGCGTCCTTCCCCTCCAGGCTGATAGGCGCCGTGAGAGCGGGACCGACGATTTCCAGCCCTTCGAGGGTACCGATGACTATGGTATTTAGCGGCAGCACCGTGATAGCTGCGACGCGGAAGCCGGGGGCTGGAAAATCGGAGAGTTGCGGGGCAATCGCGACCGCACGCCGAAAAAGTTCTTGCTCGATCGGAATGACTACCTCGACTGTGGGAGGTTCAATTCGGATGTTGCTGATCGCGGCACCAGTATTGGTACGCGCTTGGAGAGTCACTGGACGATCGACATCAACGGTGGTGCCTGAGAGATCAACGGGAGCGACCACCTGATCAACCAGGTCGATCAGGTTCGCGGTGCCACTGATTGTGACGGTTTCCGGGCTGAGCATAGGTTCGCCACGGGCAAAGCCGATCGGCTCGGGGTCAGCGATGACGACAGTGATCGGCAGCGCGCGCCAAACAACGGGCTCCAGCACCACCTCAACCGTGGACGGAGCAACCGCACGCACGCTGATATCATCGTCGAGCGAGCGGACGACGATCGGAACTTCACGTGATCCGACGTCGAAGCCGACCAGATCCACGTGCGCCACAAAATCCTCCACGCTGACCTCTTGCAGGTCAGCTTCGCGCCCCGCGATTGTGATGGCCACCGGCGGGATACGACTAGAGACAAGTAGCTCTGCGGGAACGTTGTTAGCCTCAACCGAGAGGCTAAAACCGAAAGCCTTCTCGACGAACTCGTTCTCAGAATCCGTGCTCGCAAACCAAGTGACGAGTGCGAGCACGAAGGAGGCGGCGAAGAGGGTGATGAGGCCCCGTAATCGATGCCAGATGCGGGGAACTAGCACGACTAGGATCCGGCAACCGTGATGGTGCGACTGCCATCGCGGTCTGCCCCACCTCCGCCGCGACCGCTGCCCTGAACAAGCCGAACCAGGGCGGCCTCCAACTCTTCAGAGTCTTGAACCCGAACCAGTCGCCCGTCGCTGGCTATCGAGATGGCGCCGGTTTCCTCCGAGATCGCGACGACGATGGCGTCGGTTTGCTCGGACATGCCTGTGGCTGCGCGATGGCGAGTGCCGAGATACTCGAGTCCGGCGGGACGTTCAGCGGAGCTGGGCAGGATGCAGGAGGCGGCCAGAAGATGGTTCTCATGAACGACAACAGCACCGTCATGGAACGGGGCGTTAGGGTAAAAGATGCTTTCGATCAGTGCGACTGAAACCTCAGCGTTGAGGACGATCCCGGTGTCCACAACGTCCTGCAAACCAGTCTCGCGCTCGATCACGATCAAGGCCCCGCTGCGTCGTTCCGCAAGAACGGCGCAGGCGTGGCTGATGGCACGAACGGCCTCGATGCCTGGATCCCGCCCGATGCCTGCCCAAGCCCGAACCCCACCAGCGCGTCCGATCCGCTCCAGGGCGCGGCGGAACTCGGGCTGGAAAACGATCAGAACAAAAACCACGATCACAGCAATCGCGTTGTTGACGATCCAGTCAAGCACAACGGAGTCGAGTGTGCGGCTAAGGACGACGACAACCACCGCAATGATGGAGATCCCATGAATGACAGTCATCGCTGTAGTACCGCGAACCAGACGTAACAACCAAAAGACAACGAGCGTGATGAAAGCGATCTCAAGCACGTTTTCCCACCCGAAGCTGGCAAAGGCATCCTCAATATCGTCGAAGAGCTTGTCCATAGCGGGGCGCTCCGGAAGAGCGGGATTGGGTCCCGGTCCTCGTCCATTAGCTCCGGCCGGCGTCCGCGTCAGCCATTCGCGGTAGCGAACGACTGACGCAGCTCATCCTAGCGCAGCAAGTGCCAGAGCACGGCCTGCTGGGCATGCAGGCGGTTCTCCGCCTGGTCAAAAACGATTGCTGCGTCACTTTCTATTGCCTGATTAGTGATCTCCTCACCGCGATGCGCCGGTAAATCATGCATGATCTTGACCCCAGCCGCAGCTTGTGCGACGAGATCCAAGGTTACCTGGTAGGAGTCGAAATCCTCGCGTCGGATTTTCGCCTCCGCCTCCTGGCCCATACTGGTCCAAACGTCGGTATAAACGAAGTCGGCGCCGCGCACAGCAGCGAGCGGATCGGTTAAAAGCGTGATCGAGCCGTTCGAGGCGGTGGCGCGACGGGTAGCTTCTTCGACGCTTGAGGAGTCCAAAACGTGACCGTCTGGTGAGGCGATACGCACGTGCATGCCTTCTGAGGTCGCAGCTAGAGCAAGTGAGCGAATGACGTTGTTGCCGTCGCCGACGTACGCGATAGTGCGGCCCGCAGAACCACCATGATCGCCGCTATGCTCGCGGATCGTGAGCAGATCGGCGAGAGCCTGGCATGGGTGTTCCCAGTCGGAGAGAGCGTTGATTACGGGGACATCGGCGTAATGGGCGAGTTCGTCCAAAACGTCCTGGCCGAAGGTGCGACAGACAATCGCATCACAGTATCGACTGAGCACGCGCGCCACATCTTTAGCAGGTTCGCGCTCGCCCATGCCGACCTCCGAGGGCGACAGATAGATCGGGTGACCGCCGAGGCGCTGCACCGCGCGCTCGAACGAAACCCGTGTACGAAGCGAAGGTTTCTCAAACACGAGCGCGACGGACCGGCCAGTAAGGATGTTGGTGTGATCACCCTGAGGGTCGGCCTTATGGGCCAGGGCTGTGTCGAGTACGGTGCTGATCTCCTCGTGGGTTAGATCTGCGATAGTGAGCAGGTTGCGGCCGTGCATCGATTTCTCCAGAGCTTTCCGCTCGATAGATACCAGGCGTTGCCAGCGGAGCGGGCGCTCACTATAGGCACGCGAGGCCGCTGCGTGTCGAGTTCGGCTATGCGGATCGGCTACCGGTTCCTACCTGGCCCGACAGAACTTCGGGGCTAGCCCTGTGAAGCCCCTCATGCGGGCTAGCTCCCCCCTAGCTGAAAACACGGCACTGGTGGCCCTCCTAGATATCGGCATCTCATGCGGCTGATCAGGGTCGGCAAGCTAACAGACCAGTCGGAAACCACGGTGGTCGCGTGCACCAACATCGATGGCAGGCCCTGACCGCATTCTAATAGCGGCCCGCTGAAGTACCACAGCATGTGTTGCCCGTCCCCTATGCCACGGCACTCCAAGACTGAGCGACAGCCGGCCGATACACTCGATGCCATGGAACGTACCGACGGCCGAAATGCAATCGAACTTCGACCTGTATCGATAGAGCCTGACGTCCAAATACACGCGGAAGGATCCGTGCTGATCTCGACCGGGATCACGCGGGTACTCTGCGCGGTTTCGGTAGAGGAGCGGGTGCCAGGCTGGTTGCGCGGCACTGGGGCGGGCTGGGTCACCGCTGAGTACTCGATGTTACCGCGTGCCACGAACACACGGACGAGCCGGGACCGTGTGTCAACGAGCGGGCGGACGCAAGAAATCCAGCGCCTTATTGGACGCAGTCTCCGAGCCGTCGTAGATCTGGACCAGTTAGGCGAGCGCTCATTCAGCGTCGACTGCGACGTAATTCAAGCAGACGCCGGGACCCGAACGGCTGCGATCACAGGGTCCTATGTCGCGCTCTACCTTGCGATGGATCAAATGGTGCGAGACGGCCAACTTGGCGCTGTGCCTATGAAGGCAGCTGTGGCCGCAACATCCGTCGGCGTGATCGACGGTGAAGTTCTGCTGGACCTCTGTTACGAGGAGGATTCACGAGCTGACGTAGATGCGAATCTTGTGCGGATGTCGACGGGGGAATACGTGGAGGTCCAAACTACGGCCGAGGGGGCCGCATTCTCACGGGATGTCCTGACCGAGATTCTGAACGCCGCGGACAACGGAATCGACAAGCTACTCACGATCCAAGAGTCGGTGATCGCTTTGGCTCTGGCGGAGCGCAATTCGGCACAAAGCTGAGCAAGTCAAATCCTCAGCGCTCAGGCGTAGTGCCCGAGGAACGTCCCACCCATGATCTGGACATGGCCGCGCTCTTGGTAGCCGCTGCTGTTCAGGCTGGGAAAGTTGGCCAACAGACGAAATCCATTCGGGCTGGAAGACCAGCCGACGGCCGTAGCGTCCTCGCCAAGCTCGTGGATGTCACGCCAAAAATCTTCTTGCGTAGGCCGGTCATCGGGCGGCACAGCCAATGCGTTGACCGGGAGATCCGCGGAAACGAACTCGGAGGCATCGAAATAGATGGCGGCGTCGGTGCGGAGCAGTTCAGTGCCCTGTTCAACTACGACGTCACCGGTGGAAACGGGTGGATCGCGTTTGACTTGGAGGCTAGCGTCTGTCCCATCGAGTATGTGCAGATGTCCGTGCGGTTGGCTCTGCATGCCGAAGCCACCAAAATTGGATAGGATGCGGAATCCCTCGGGGGCATACTTACGGCCTTGTTCGGAGGCAATCTTCCCCACGTGGCCTAGGTGCTGCCAAAGCTCAGTCTGCGACTTGTGCTGCTTCGGCACGGCCAACAGCATCAGCTGTGTCCAGCCCAGCACGTTGTCGAAGACGATCACTTCGCCATCCTCATAGCGGACGCTGGCGGGTTCAACACCGGCGACGATATCGCAGAAGACACAATCCTGGTTCACGAGTCGAGACTACGGAGAGCGCAATGGACGTTCAATATGCAGCATCCGAATCGTACTTAGATGAGGCTGATATGCTCGCGCTCGATTTTCGAACGACGGAGGGGATAACTTCGGCCGATGACTGATGTACGCGCGTTTCGCGGAGTCCGCTTCGATCCTAGAGCAGTAGGGTCGTGGGGCGACGTGCTAGGTCCACCCTACGACATCATCACGGAGAAAGAGGCGGCCACCCTACGTGCCAGTCACCCTAATCAGATCACGAAGATCGAGTCAGCCTCGGGGGAGGCAAATACGGCAGCTGCAGCGTCCCTGTTCGAGTCCTGGCGTAACTCCGGCGTGCTGGTTCAGGACGACGCGCCATCGTACTACCTGGCAGAACATAGCTTCCAGCACGACGGCAGAGCACATGCGCGCACAACCCTCTATGGAGCAGTACGCCTCACTCCGTGGGATTCCGGTGAGGTGCTACCGCACGAATGGACAATGCCGGGACCTCGCGAGGAACGAAGTCGGCTGCGGCGAACCGTAGGAGCAGACATATCGCCTCTGATGGGGCTCCTGCCCGACCGATCCGGAACGCTAGAGATGCTAATCACGCAGGCGCTGGAATCGGACCCGCTAGTTTCGGGCAGGGATTACGCGGGAGAGACGCACACCCTATGGGTGATCGATGACTCCACTTCGGTGGAGGCGATTCGCTCTACGCTTGCCGCCGACACAATCTATATGGCCGATGGTCATCATCGGTACGAAGCAGCTCTAGCCAATCGAGCCACGCGAGCAGCAATAAGCGGAAGCCGGAACAGCAACGAGCCAGATGACTTCGTTCTAATGGGGCTGATTGTGGCGAGCGAGCCGAGTCTACTGCTGGGCGGGACGCATCGTGTAGTACATGTGCCGCTGCCCGACGAGATCGGATTGCGCCTAGCCGAGCATTTCACTGTCAGCGACCTCGGACCGGGCAGTGGCAGATCTGCCCTCAACACGTTACTGGGGCAAATGACCTCCGTATGTGACGACGGCCCCACGATCGGCGCAATTGGGCTCGGGGACGGGAGAGCTCAACTTCTGCTCTCGGGCGAAGCAGCGAGAGTGGCGATGCCCGCCTCCGTTCCGGCTTCGTGGTCAACGCTTGACGCGGCACTGCTGCAGTACATAGTCCTAGAACCCATGCTGGGGATCGATGGGGCGGCCCGCGCCCAAGGGGAGGCAGTAACGTACACGCATGATGCCGAACTCGCCCACCAGTTGGTAGCCAATGGATCCGCCTCGGTAGCGTTTTTTCTGAATCCACCGTCGCTGGAAGAGATCTTCGCATCGGCCGACGCGGGCGACCGCATGCCGCAGAAGAGTACGTATTTCACACCCAAGCTGCCGACGGGTCTGGTTATGCACTGCTTCCGCTAGGCTGGGCCTCCTATGCCCATCGCTCCTTACTAGATCTCGGCCTGCACAACTTTCTCGATCCCATCGACTGCAAGCAACCGTTCGATCTCGGCTACGCCGAGCGCGCGATCCACGCTGAGCACCATTATCGCTTCGCCCTCTTCGTCGCGCTTGCCAACGTCCATCGCGCTGATATTGACGCCCATCTTGCCCAATGCGACACCCACCGCTCCGACCCGGCCGGGGCGGTCTTCATTGTGCAGCATGAGGATATGGCCGTGAGCGTGATCATGATCGCCACGAGACACATCGACACGAAAACCGTCTATCTCCACAATACGCGGCTCATCATGGACAAGTGCCCCAGTCACGCAAACCGTGGCTTCGTCCGTCGTGAGACAGATTGTGATTGCGTTGGTGTAGGGCGCAGCGTCCAGAACTTTTTGTTCGCTGACCAGCCAGCCGCGTCCGGCAATGATGTTGTTGACCGAAACGAGATTCACCTGCTCTTCACTAATCGTGGCCAACAAGCCGGACACAGCAGCAGCCTTGAGTGGCGTCACATCGTGTAGCGCTAGATCGCCGCCGTACACGATCGAGAGCGAGCGAAGCTGTCCTTCGGACAGTTGGGTGACGAGTGTGCCCACCATCTGCGCGACGCCAAGATACGGCCCAATCATGTCAAGTGATTCAGGGTCGATGAATGGGGCATTGACAGCAGTCGAGGCTGGACGCCCCTCAAGCACAGTCAAAACCTCGCGAGCGACATCGACGGCGACCCGTTCCTGGGCTTCGTACGTCGACGCTCCCAAATGCGGGGTAGCGATCACCCGGGGGTGGTGTGTAAGAGGATTGGCGGTCGCGGGCTCTTGCGCAAAGACGTCGCGCGCAGCGCCCGCCACGCGCCCGTCGTCTAAGGCGACAAGCAAGGCTGCCTCGTCGATTAGCCCCCCTCGTGCAGTGTTGACAAGCCGCACCCCTCTCTTTACGACCGAGAATTGTTCGGCACCGAGTAATGCTGGTGCGCCCGGGGTGAGTGTGGTGTGCAGTGTGATGAAATCTGATTCGCGCAGCAAGGTGATCAAGTCGACCAGTTCAACGCCTTGCAGGCGAGCACGGTCATCGGGCACAAAAGGATCGTGTCCGAGAACGTCCATCTCCATTGCGACAAGCCGACGAGCAACAGCAGAGCCAACCTGACCCAGGCCTACGATGCCAGCCGTTTTGCCACGCAACTCGACACCGATGAAGTCGGCACGTTGCCAGACTCCAGCGCGCAAGCTTGTGTCGGCGGCAGGTACGTTGCGGGCTTGTGCGAGGAGCAGGGCAACAGCCAATTCCGCCGCGGAGACAGTGTTTCCTGTGGGTGCATTGACCACAACAATGCCCTGTTCGGTCGCCGCCGCAACATCGATGTTATCCACGCCCACGCCAGCTCGACCGATCGCACGAAGCTTCGTAGCTGCGCCGATCACGGCCGCGGTGACCTTGGTTTCACTGCGCACAATTAGACCGTCGTAGACATCAATGATGGCGATCAATTCGGCGGGATCGAGGCCCGTCTTCAAATCTACGTCGGCTGCCTTGCTTAGAAATTCAATACCTTCTGGGGCGATGGGATCCGCAACTAAAACGCGAGGATTCATAGCGCAAGCTGCGCTATCAAGAACGAGCGGGGATAACGTGGCCAAGTTCGACCAGCGCGCTGCCAACCGCCTCGACGGCGTCATCGATGTGCGCGTCCTCGACCCATCCGAGATGCCCGATGCGGAAGATCTTGCCTGCCAGGGCGGCCTGACCGCCGGCAATAACCGTGCCGTATTTCTTGTTGAGTAGTTGGCTCAGTTCCGCGCCTACCACGCCATCCGGCACCTTCACGGCAGTCACGGTGTCGGAAACAAATCTGCGATCTGCGAAGAGGTCGAGACCGAGCATTTCAACGCCGCGACGACATCGCTCCGCAATGCGGTGATGTCGAGCAAAGGTAGCTTCGGGGCCCTCGCGTGCCATTCGCTCGAGCGCCACATCCAGCCCGTACATGATTGAGACGGCGGGAGTATACGGAGTCTGGCCCTTGGCAAGCATTTCGCGCGCCTTACCGAAGTCGAAGTAGAAGCGCGGCATCGTCGATTTTTCGTAAGCGCTCCAGGCACGCGAACCGACGACGACGAAAGAAAGACCAGGGGGGACCTGCCAGCCCTTCTGAGAACCGGTGACAAGAACATCGATTCCCCAGGCATCGGGCTCGACGGGGATACATCCGGCAGAGGAAACGGCATCGACCAGAATCAGCGGCTTCTCGTCTGCCGCGTGGATCGCGGCGGAAATCATTTCGAGAGGGTTCGTGATGCCGGTTGAGGTTTCGTTGTGGGTCAGAAGAACAGCGTCGTAGTCGCCCTCGGCGACAACGACGCCAATTGCGGCGGGATCAGCGGCTTGGCCCCAATCGACGTTGAAGCCCGTAACATCGGCGCCGTAAGCTTTTGCGATCTGGCCAAACCGATCACCAAAAGCACCGATGCTGATACTGAGCACCTTGTCGCCCGGCGAGAGCGTGTTCACAACAGCCGCTTCCATGACCCCTGAACCGCTGCAGGTAAGAATCAGGATGTCGTTGTCAGTCGCTAGGAAGGGACGCAAACGAGCAGTCACGCGCTCGATCAGTGCAGCGAACTCCGGCCCGCGATGATCGATCATTTGACCGCTGAGGGATTCGAGAACGTCGGGCGGGCACGCGGTAGGGCCCGGAATACGCAAGTTGGCCAACATGTCCTCCTGAGAACGGATCGTCAACGAATATACGAGCGACTTTCTGCAGGGAGCAACCACCCCACATGTTAGGATCTGGCTCTTTACAGGTGCGATATGCCTAATCCGTACCGTGGTTTACCCAGCGTCGACCGTCTCCTGCTAGACGAACGTCTCGCCGCGCTATCCGCGCGCCTTCCTAGCGATCGCTTAACCGAACACGTACGCGACGTTTTGGCTCGGGAACGAGCGCGAATCCAGTCACCGAACGGCGACGGAATAGCGAGCAAGTCCTCAATTGACGACGATGCATTGACAGCCGAACTGGTGAGAGCAGTGGTAGCCAGCGTCGAGAAGGCATCGCGGCCCTCGCTGATCGCAGCAATCAACGCGACCGGCGTGATCATCCACACCAATCTCGGCCGAGCCCCGCTCTCCGAGGCCGCTCGCGCGGCGATGGAAACGGTCTCTCGCGGGTATTCCAATCTGGAGTTCGATCTGGGAGCCGGGAAGCGCGGATCGCGCCTGGACCACCTACAGAAGCTGCTCAAGGCGCTGACGGGTGTCGAGGCCGGAATCG